>JAOUKG010000052.1 GCA_029882725.1 Cyclobacteriaceae bacterium | reverse complement strand
ACACAGCAAGGGAGATGAGGAAAAAATGAGCGAAGCCCTCCACAAACTTAAAGAAGAAGATCAAACAATTCATGTGGATTATAGTCCTGAACTTCGTCAGTTGATTTTGTCGTGTCAGGGGGAACTGCATATGAACATCATTAAATGGATTCTAGATAAAACATATAAAATTCAAATAGATTTTACCACTCCACGTATTCCTTACAGGGAAACCATTCAAAAATCTGCAGACTCCTCCTATCGCCATAAAAAACAATCGGGAGGAAATGGACAATTTGGTGAGGTATTTATGAAAGTGGAGCCTTGGTATGAAGGCATGCCCGAACCTGAAGGCGTATCCATTCGGGCCAAGGAAGAAATTGCCCTGGATTGGGGAGGTAAATTGGTGTTTTATAACTGTATTGTTGGAGGTGCCATCGATGCCCGTTTTGTTCCTTCAATTCTGAAAGGTGTTATGGAAAAAATGCAGGAAGGTCCCCTTACCGGTTCTTACGTGCGCGATGTACGTGTAATTGTTTACGATGGAAAAATGCACCCCGTAGATTCCAATGATATCTCTTTTAAAATTGCCGGTGCCATGGCATTTAAACAAGCCTTTGTAACCGCCAATCCTAAATTACTTGAACCTATCAATGAACTTGAAGTACTTGTACCTGAAGATATGATGGGCGAAGTGATGACAGACCTCCAAACCCGGAGAAGTATTATCATGGGTATGGATACACGAGGCAGATATCAGGTAATTAAGGCAAAAACACCACTCGCAGAACTCGATCGTTATACCACAAGTTTACGGTCGATTACTCAGGGTAAAGCCAATTTCAGCACCCGTTTTGCTGAATACGCACCTGTACCCGGTGAGCTACAAAAACAATTAATAAATGAATATGAAAACGAACTTGTAGAGGAAAGATAGTTTTGGGAATAAATATAGAAAAAGTAAGGAATGATACCCCGGGAGTTGGGAAAGTCATACATCTCAACAATGCCGGGGCTTCCCTTGCAACAAATCAAGTGGTTAATGCCATTGCTCAGTACATGAATGAAGAGCTCCTTTATGGTGGCTATGAAACCATGACTAAAAATGCAGAAAGCCTGAATACGTTTTACGTAAAAACAGCTGAATGGATAAATGCATACCCCTATGAAATAGCCTTTACTGATTCGGCAACAACAGCCTGGCAAAGGGCCTTCTTTTCGATACCCTGGAAAAATGGGGACGAAATTATTACTTGTGTAGCAGAATATGCCAGTAATTACATTTCCTACCTGCGTTTGAAAAAATGGTTTAATATTAAAATTATTGTTGCCCAGGACAATGAATTTGGTGAAGTGAGTACATTGTCGATAGAAAAACTGATTACTTCAAAAACCAAACTGATTGCCATTACCCACATGCCTACCCTTAGTGGCCTCGTAAACCCTGTGGAAGAAATAGGGAAAATTGCCAAATTACATGAGGTATTCTATATGGTGGATGCCTGCCAAAGTGTGGGGCAATATCCACTTGATGTGGAAAAAATTCAATGCGATTTCCTTTCGGGAACCGGTAGGAAATTTATGCGAGGCCCCAGAGGTACAGGTTTCCTTTATGTAAACAAGGATATAATACAACAACTTGACCCGCTCAGTGTAGATCTGTTTTCCGCACATTGGATGGACAATGAAACATACAAAATGAGGAAAGATGCCATACGGTTTGAACAGTTTGAATCTAACTTATCCCTGAAAATGGGCCTGACTGCAGCCATCGATTATCAATTGGAACTGGGTATGGAGAATATTTGGAAACGTGTAACCACCCTGGGCGATTACCTGAGAAACAAATTGAAAGAAGTAGATCAGGTAAAGGTAATTGACACCGGCAGAGTAAAATCTGGTATTGTATGTATGGAAATTAACAACCATGACGTATTCCGGTTAATGGACATAATGGTTGTGAAAGGCATCAATGTTTCTGCAGCTTCTGTATATAATTCCCGCCTTTTTATGGAAAAGTACAATCATACAGAAGCTTTACGAGCTTCGGTACATTATTATAATACCGAAAAAGAAATCGATGTTTTTGTTGAAGAGCTTGGGAAGTTGATAAATCGTTAGGAAAATCAGTTCTTAATTAAGAATTAAAAAAGTTTTGATCCTAAAAGCCCGAACAGAATTGATCATAAGGGTCTAAATTAAAATCAAGATAACTAAAATCAATTTTATCTTTAATTGACTCCTTTATTTTTAAATTTAACCCTATTTAATCTCAAAGCCTTTATCATCCAATTTGGCAGAGGTTTATGCGGATTTCTGTTTGTTAAGTCTATATTGAGTTTCAGTTTTTTTATCAAAGGAACTTTGCGGGTTTCTACAAATTCAATCAAGGTTCCATCCGGATCCTCAATATAGCCCCAATGCCCATTTGCTTCTCCCATATCAAAAGATTCGGAACTTAGTATTTTAAAGGGAAAACCTTTTTCGCTACATTCCTTAGTGAGTGCCGACATGTTTTTTATATCAAAACATAAATGTATAAATCCTATATCACCCCAATATCGGTCTTCAAAAATTTTTCTCGGTTTATTATTAAGGCTTTCAATAAGCTCAATTTGACTTTCTCCCAATAATTTACTGAATCCCCCCTTTCTATTAGGTTTATGCCCAAGCAGCACCCTTCGAAATGTACCCTTCCCATTTGGTAAGTGTTCTAAATCGGGAAAAATACCTGTTTGATCATAAATAACCTGATCATATTCTAAAATATCCGAATATAACTTTAACGAACTGTTGATATCCGAAACACCTATTAAACAACCAAAAGTGCCTCCAACCTCCAATCCATTTTTTGAATACCATGAATTATGTTCTTTTACTTTTAACAAATTATTACACGGATCTTTCATATAAAAACTTTTCATTCCATCTGGCTCCTCTACTATCTCTGATATTATATTTTCACCATTTTGAAATAGTCTATCAAATGTTTTTTGAATTTCCCTTGTTTTTATAAATGCTACATTTATACCAAAATCACCAACATTAATCTCTTCTTTCGGTTTTTTAGGTGTCCTATCAAGATATTGCCATATTTCATACCCACTCCCTCCTCGCATATTCATAGCCAGAATTGCTTTCTTTTTATGCGGTTTCCCTCCCATATAGGGAGACATTTCTGTGGCAATGTTATTATCCTCGAAAACAGCAATATCTGAACCCAATCTTGTAGCATACCATTCAAAAACTTTCGCCGCATCGTCAACCCCCACTCCAATCTGCTGAATCCCGTATATCAATTTATCTACCATAATTATAGATTAAAATCAAAAAATTAATCAGTCTAGTCTACTCCGTGTAATTAAAATTAATCCTTTTTTTTATTATACAATAAATTATTATGAATTATTATGGTTAATATATATTTATGTGAAGTTTATCTCAGAATACACTTTCTAACTTGGTTTATCCCCCGTTGTAATATCAATTACATAATAATGCAGACTCAATGCCGTTTTGTTAAGGTTTTTTTAATTTCACTTTTGTAGCAAAAATTATTATGAGACTATCTAATCCCTTTTGCGAAGTTAAGTATTATCTAAAACCTAAATTTGAATTCCCTCCAATGAAGGGAAAATGATTGTTGGAAAGTAAAAATTTAAACTTCGGAAAAACAGAAATCTGTATTTGAACAAAACAGAATAGACCTAATCAATTTTATAATTAAACCCTAAAGTAAAGGTTCTTCCCACTTTGTAATTTTGAAATACATAGGCCTTTTCAAGGAAGGTCTGCGTGTAGTTATATGCAGGATTTAAAAGGTTATTAGCTGAAAATTTGAGGGCGAATTTGCCCACAGTTTTTGTCATATTAACATTCAGTATTCCCCTGGCATTTTCAATTACGTTGGGTGTTCCTCCACTTGTTACCACCGAAAGTCTATCGCCATTGATGTAGTAGGTGGCATTGATACTTAAATTGTCAAAGTCATCGTACGAGATAAATGAGTTTACAACGTAAGGAGACTGGCCAAACATTTCGCGTTTCGACGAAGCATTGGGATCAAAGGCCCTGATAATAGACAATTCACTTGCATCAATATCTACCAGACTTTTTAAATAGGTTACATTGGAACCAACTGTGTATCTGAATAACTGCGGAGAAATAAAATCAAGTCGTTTTCTAAACTCAGCTTCTATACCGTATAATACTGCGTGTGGTGTATTTCTCCAGGTAAGCTCATTACCATTGGCTGCAGCTACATTGAATGTTTTCTCAATGGGGTTTGTGAAATCTTTGTAGAATGCTCCGATAGCTAAAATCTCACCTTGTCTTATATAATTTTCCCAACGAATGTCCAAGTTATTTATTTCTGTTTGTTTCAATCCAGGATTTCCTACCAATAAATAGTCACCAATAAAATCAAAAGAAGCAAACGGAGCCATTTCACGGAAAGTGGGTCTGGCCAGGGTTTTACTAAATCCCCATTTTAAATTCATGTCCTTTCTTAAACTATATGAACCACTTATGGACGGCAAAAAATTAGTGGCATTCAACTTTCCTGCCTTATCATTAGCATCGAAACTTTCAATACTCAACCGGGTTGACTCCAGCCTTCCCCCTGCCACAATTCTTATTTTTTCACCAACATTCTTTTCAATCATTGCATATCCTGAAGATATATATTGAGAACCATCATAATTGTTGCTGGCATCATAGGCATCCATGATAAAAGTACCATAAGGAGAATCCGTTCCCAGTAAATCTGCGCTTATGTATTTATTAGGATCGCCTGTGAAAAAATCAGGAGGAGTAGGTTTACTGCTGTACCTGTATTGATTTTCACGGAAGTGACGATTTTTCACAACATAAGCAGCACCGGCCTTGATCTTTCCCTGAGTTCCATTTTCACCCAAAGGCAGGGTAAAATGTAGTTTATTATCAAAATGGCTTTCATTCATTTCCCGAAAATAACGAGTAGGTAATTGGCCTATTGAAGGTTCAATTGAGTAGTAGGTTTGATCACCAAAAGTTCGTGACCCATAGGTAAAAAACCTGAGGTCGGGTTCATTTTGGCCGGCAAGTGTATAGCTTGAAATCCATTTGAGCTTCGAACCTCCCAAATTTACCAAAACATGTTCCCCCTTTAGCTGTGCTGAAGAAATTGACCTTTCCTGAAACATCAATGCACGTGTTTCATAATTTAAATCGGGATCATCTTCCGGTTTTTTCCCTGCTTGAACTCTGGAAGTTTTGTCGGAGCTCTGGTTTCTCATTAATGTTAAACTGATTTTGTCGGTAGTGCTTAGCTTGGAACTGAAGTTGGCAAAAGCACCCCATAAAACAGATTCCGTACTTTTATGATCATTTAAATCCAGTTGTGTGATCAAAGATTGAGAACCCTGGCCCGGCATTGTAAATCTGCCTGTTTTACCATTATCGAAATTTTCATAGGAAAGGGAATAAGAAACCCCGGTAATATAACCAAACGGTTTTCCAAATAAGGTTCTTTGATTTCCCAGGGACCAGGCATGCGATTGATTCAACGATTTCATTTTCTGCCCTGGTTGCATTTCCATTAAAGAAAATGAATTTCCCATTTGATTTAAAAGGCTCACTTCCTCCGGGGTTGTTCCGCCATTGTTTGGAATTGTGTTTGAACTAATTAAAGAGGGGATGTCACGAGTTCCATCATTAATTCCGAAAATATCAAGTTTGCCTCCTGAATGGGTAAGAAATGAACTGTTAAGATTGGCCTGAGGGTTTACGCCCATCTTTACTGAATACTGCAGATTGAATTTATCAGGGAAATCTTTGGTTTCCACATTTACATAACCCCCGGTAAAATCGCCCGGTAATTCAGGCGAAAAGGTTTTGTAAACCATGATGTTATCAATCAGATTGGTTGGGAATAAATCCATCTGCACCGTGTTCCTGTTAGGGTCAAGGCCAGGTATATCTGCTCCATTCAGGGAAGTTTTACTATACCTGTCGCCAAGACCTCTTACATATACATATTTTCCACCTTCTACTGAAATACCGGTGATCCTTTTAATTGCTGAACCCGCATCACTATCGCCTCCTCTTGAAAACTGCTCCACTCCCATACCATCAACCACCTGAAGTGACTTTTTTTGGGCTGTCAAAACACCCGATTCGGAACTTTTCAAAGCTTCGGCCATTACTACAATCTCTTCCAACTCTTCAACATCTCCACCCAGTCGGATATCAATAATGGTTATTTCTTCAGGTTCTACAGAAATTCCAGTGATTTTCTTCGTTTCATAACCCACGTAACTCACCTCCAAACTATAAATAGAAGGAGAAAGGTTTGCAATAGTAAATGCACCTTCAAGATCAGTTACTGAACCAATAGTGGTACCCGAAATTACTACCGTAGCTCCAATTAGCTCGTCGCCAAACTCGTTATCAATTACTTTTCCCCGAATAGTACCGTTTTGACTATATGCCAGAAAAGAGCAAAATGAAAGTAGAATTAATAGTACTGAATTTTTAATCATTGTAATGCGGTTTTATTATACCGCAAATGTAGGGTTGGTATTTTATCAGATGTTTAAGGCAATGTAAAGGTATTGTTATGAATTTGGGGGTTATTGTCTCTTCAATAAACAAAAAAAGGCCACCCATTGCTGAGTGGCCATACCCGAAAGAACCGCAATTCCGGGTGAAACCTGGTTAAATAACCGAAATTGTAAACAGAGTGGATCCTGTTGAACCAGCACCTATATTAAAGAAGATGTTTCCTTTTAACTGCAGATTACCATCCAAAAATTGTTTGTATGAATCCTGAACATCGGCAGCAATATCTTCTATATCAATTCCCTTACCATAACCGGTAAAAATAGAGTTGTAGTAATACCCACCTGCATTATCACGAAACGTAATAGTACGTGAAAGAGATTTGCCTGTAGAGGTAACGTTAACAAAATAGGGAATTGCATAGGGAGTTCCGGTTTCAGGTGTTGTTCCACCGTCGTGTTCCCCTCCTCTGTCTCCGGCTGCCGGATCCTGATGTACAATTATAAATTGATTGGCTCCTCGATAACCTTCATCATAATCCAATCCGTCATCACCCTGATAGGCTGTAATGAAATGGGAAACATTAACCGTTCCTCCAAAATATTCCACACCATCATCTGTATTACCTATAACCTCAACATATTCAATTACTGTATTTGAACCTACTCCTCCCAAAGTAAGGCCATTAATTTCATTTCCTGCACCGATGTCGGTTCCTCCATGACGAATGGAAACATAGTGAAGTTCTCCCGAAGAATCATCATCTGTATTTCCACCATATAGTCCTTTGGGTTCTGTGGTGGGGATTCCTTCTATGGAGGTGGTTCCATTGGCCGAATTCAATCTGGCTTTACCCAACAAAATCAAACCACCCCATTGGCCCCTTACCGTTGGTGCGGTTGTACCATCCAAAGGATCAGCTTCATAAGTCATGATGATGGGCTCCAACGAGCTCCCCATCGCCATGATCTTACCACCGCGGGCAATAATCAATGCACTTGCATTGGTTCCTAACCCCGGTTTTCCTTTAATTACCGTTCCGGCATCGATGGTAAGGGTTTGACCATCACTCACAAATACGAAACCATTTAATAAATACGTTTTGTCTTTTGTCCAGTGGATTGATGTTAAAGCATTGTCTGTAACCCCATCTCCATCAAGATCTGTAGTTGAAACATTAACAAGTGTAGCTCCTTGTGTTCTTACCTTATCATTGGCTCCCTGTACCAGGTAAGAATAAAATGACCAGTTATCAACAGCATACCAGGGTGTTGCAGCATTGGGATCAAGGGCTCCTTTATAATTTGTAGAAACTATAAATGGATGATTTACTACTGCTGTGTTTCCGGTTACACCCGTGGAAGTTGGTATTATACTGTTGGCTGTAAAAACCGGGTCTACATATTGATTTCCCCATTCGGTAAAAGCCAATGCCAACCTTTCAACTGGAGTAGCCGGATTTACAGTAACAGTATAGTTTGTGCTATTTTCTATACCGTTGCTGTCAATAACTTTCACAGTAAATACAAGGTCGCCATCAGGGTCTGTGGCTTTTACTAAATAGTCAAAAGTGATTAATTGCGAGGCTCCTGATAATGTTCCTGCTGCATATTCTGTTGTTCCAAGAATAACGGAATAAGAGGCCAATCCTGCTTCCGCTCCAAATGTTAAATCTACAGATGCGGTATTTCCCACATTGTTTATAGAGAAGGGAGAAGAAAGAGTAACTGTAGGAGGTGATAATAAAGTTATTGAAATGGGCAGCGTTTTTACTGTTGTTTTTGCAGGGTTTTGCTGATCAGTTACTTCTATGGTTATAACATCACCACCTGAAGTGTTTCCAGCTGTATATACACCGGCAATTGTGCCAGAAGTTTGCCCTATCATTCCCGAGGCATCCAACGCTATTGTTCCGCCTCCTGCTACTGTAGCATTTACTGAACCCAACTGACCAGGAACTCCTGTCAGTTCCAGAGTAATATCAGTAGTTTGTCCTACTTTAACGGTAGAACTCGCTGTAGCAATTGTAAATGCAGGAGGATTGTATACCGTAATTTCATTTTTATTCTTGCAACCGAATACAGATGCAATAATAAGCGACATAATTATTAGTCTTTTTGTGAATTTCATGTTTTGTAACGTTTTAATTTTTGTACGCTGCAAAACTGATTATTTAGTGTTATTTGAGTTCTAACTAAATATTATGAAACTGTTAGGAAAAGCCTTTCTTATATTAAGAACATATTACCAACAATCTTTTCTGTTACAATGCGGTATAGTTAAAAAATAAACGATCCTAAATAATAGCAAAACAATAAAAATAGTTTTTGTTTCTTCACAAAGTTAAACCAAGTTCATGACCCCCGTAGGGTGGTCACCTGGTTGAAAGCCGACAGGCTGGAAACCCGGGGTAAAATAAACGTTATAGAAATCGGCCCTGTAGGGGTCGTTTAATTTGACTCCCTATTAAGTACACCTTCCTATATTTAGTCATGGCTAATTCTTATATGCAAGTATATATACACCTTATCCTGGGGGCAAGGTGCAGAAAAAAAGTTAATCAAACCCAATTGGGAAAATCATCTGTAAAAATATTTGAACACATTGACCTCCAAAAACGGACATTAACTATGACCGTAAATTAGGCGACCTCTACGGGGTCGGGGGCATGGTTGATCTTTTTTCACCGTGTCTTCAGCCTACCGGCCTGCGACACGGTGTTACTAT
Organism: Cyclobacteriaceae bacterium; assembly: GCA_029882725.1. Taxonomy (GTDB): domain Bacteria; phylum Bacteroidota; class Bacteroidia; order Cytophagales; family Cyclobacteriaceae; genus JAHEMU01. Next base: position 22 of record JAOUKG010000052.1, on the reverse strand, counting down.
TGGGTGACCTCCCTACGGGGGT
>JAOUKG010000051.1 GCA_029882725.1 Cyclobacteriaceae bacterium | reverse complement strand
CACATGAAAGATGGCAGCGTTTTACCTGTTGCCATACGGAAAAAGGAGTTGTTAATGTCGGTATTAGCAAAGCTCAATTAGATGAGGTTGTTTCAAAAGTATTGAGACAACCTCAAAGAAATACTTTTTACCTGTTTCACGACCCGGAGGCTCGTGAAACAGGTAATTTGCCTCTTTTATTATGCGGTTTTTAATATAGTTACTCATACACAATTCTTGTGTTTACGTTACTCCCTGCCAAAGGGGGAAAATAACAAATAATAAATAAAGCCCATCGAATTCTCGATACGACCCAACAAACGTTCATGTAAAGAAATTTCAGGTTCCTGTTGAAATAGTTTTGCCCTATAGTGAGAATTATCCATTGAATTATATCAAACCAAATTGAAAAAATGAAACAGACGCTAATAGTATTACTTCTTATAGGTATGTACTCTTCCAGCTTCGCTCAAAACAATCAAAATATTGAGCTGGCCAAAATTGAATCAGGAAGCTATTTAGTATACAAGCCCATAGAAAAAGGATACAATAAATACACTTTTGAATTAGCCAAAAAGAAATGGCCAGTTGAATTGTTTAAGGAAGGAGAGCAATACGTAAAGATTTTAATAAAGCGTGTTGGGATTATTGACGAGTTTTATGTAGCTGATTTACCTACTCACCCAGCCTATTACCACGGAGGAAATGATAATACAGTTGTTACCGTCATCGATAAAAAAATATACTATTATACATGGTCTCCTTCTAAAGGAGCTACAATAAACTACATCCTGTCTAATGGTAAACCAGGGGCATATGTTGCTGAAAAAGAAGCATTGGATAACTATAGAAATACCATTAAGAGTAAACAAGCAGGATCCCGAGATGAGAGGAAGTCAGCGAATGCTGCAATAGCAGCAAAGGAGGCTGAGGAAAACACACTTAAAGGAAAATCAATAAAATCGATAAAACTAAAATTCGTTGATTCCCCCTCAGAAATTGGCATGATAACCGTAGTGGCGATAGGAATGGAAGTTGAATTAACAAATGGAACAGTATTAAAAACTAAAAATTTAGGAGGAAAGACACCTTATACTGATTTTGAAGCAACTACTAAAGGGGGAGACTTTTCCGGAGGAGACTTTAAAGTAGCCAGCGATAGTCGAAAAATACCAAATGATAAAATTGAAATAGAAGTTTGGTCAAAATTTGACTCTAAAGTCAAAGGTACTTTTAGTCATCCGATAAATTATAAAAATAATATTTCCTATCAATTCCAAGGTGGAGGGGGGCAACATGGACGTTCTGGTGTTTCAGGGCGTTCTGAGCATGGAGGACATGGAAAAGACGGTAAAAACATAGATGTGTATGCGGAGAAAATGATTGTAAATAATGAAAATATTACAAAAGTAACCATTACGAATGCTTCTACAGGAGAAATATTAGCAGAAGCAAAAGTAAATAACAGTAACAATATCACACTTAATGTGAGTGGTGGAAATGGTGGTGATGGAGATGAAGCTTATACGGATAGTGATAATGGAGGTAATGGTGGTGATGGCGGAAATGGTGGTGATGTTTCTGTTTCTGGAAATGGGGCTTCTACGTTACAATTAGTAGTAATCAACAATGGAGGAAATGCCGGAAGTGGCGGTCCCGCAAAAACATTAAATCATTATAGAGGAAGTAATGGCTCAAGGGGCAGATCCGGATCATTTAACAAATAATTATTCAGTATAAATAAAAAATGAAAAAATGAAAAAAATAAAATTAGTATTAACAGTAGCACTCATCGGCCTAATGGGCATGTCAACAGCTCAATCCATGAAGGAAAAATTAGCCGCTAAAATGGCTTCCAAAATGGAAAAAAGTAGCAAAAGTGGAGGGAAATACAAAACATATGACTTTACTGATGCATCTGGAATTTCAGGAACGTATTTTTTAAACGATCAAATCATAGACAGACAAAATACTGCCGGATTTAGATATACCAAAGAAAAAGACGGTAATATTATAAATAATCTGTATGTTGAATTAGGTGGAAAAGGATACGGTGACAGACCAAATTCAATGACTTTTCAGCTTAAAGAGAAGTATAAGACTAAATATGACTTCAATTATTTTTATTTAACCGATAAGGATTGTCCGAATCTAGCTAACAACCAAGATGAATGGCTTTTTGTGGAAATCTCGAAAGACATATATGGCTTTTCACAAAATGGTAAAGTCCTATGTGTAGCTTCGAAAGATTCAGCAAACTTTTCTGATTATGATACTGAAACAGCTCAGGTTTTGTATGATCAAAAAATGGCTAAAGTAAACACCGAGGCTATGGAAAAGGAAACTGCTGTCTGGATGAAAAATGCAGTATATAGTAAAAACGTAGGCAAAATTGTTTTTGCCGCAGAAGATTGGCAGTTGATGAAAAGAGGTTACGAAAACAAACCACCAATGGTTAATGGAAAAGATTTTAAAACAGTTTTGGACATGGCAGGTAACATGAATTACATGGCGTTTTTCAAATTTCCTCCAAATGAACAATTTCCAGGTCAAGAAATCAATATCGAATTCGAAATGGGAGGGATCAAAACAAACCGTACAGAATCAAGAGCAAAATCTGCCTCATGGCAAAATATGATTAAAAGAATAGAAACAAAAGATTTTGCATACCGCCAACACTCGCCTAAAGCTTTACGTACTTACAGCCAGTACAATAGCCAATGGATACAAGATTATGCTTTTATGCATTTAATTTACCAAAATAAAGACAAGTTTATGATGGATGAAGAGTATGACTTAACGGTAAGAATGTATTCAAGTAGAGATGGAGAAAATGGAGAGTTAATTGCAGAAGGCGTGGTGAAATTAAAATATACTCCAAAAGCACATTTAGCATATGCTGGAGATCCTGATCATCCTGAAAAAACTAGTGTATTCACATTCTTTGAAGAATTTCTAGATGAATAAGAAAATATAAAACAATTTTAAAAGAGGGTGTTTCTATTTAGAACACTCTTTTTTTTGTTTTATATTTCATGCCTATTAAGCCCTACTTTGTCAAGTTAAGTCTATCTCTAAAAAAAACAGCGTGATTAATCTCCCACTTTCGCGGGAGATTAATCTTTTACCACTTTTTGTGAGGGCTTTTACCTCAAAAGGGTTAATGTGACAAAGTAGGGTTAGTATCTATCCATATAAGTAACGCTTTTGCGATTTCCCACCGCCTGTGGTGGCGGAAAATCGCCTTAAACGTTCTTTTTTGTTGTCTTATCAAAAAAAAACTTGAACCGCTTCATAACTGATTAGTTACCAAGGTGGTAGCTCAAAAAGACATTATACAATCCAATTCACTGGTGGAGAAAGTGAATAAACATATCAAGTGTTATTACCAGTTCAAAAAGGAATTACCGGATTTCAGTGCCACTGTCAATTTTTTGAATTGGTTGGTACCAGATTACAATAATAATCCTACTGTTGTGCACTCAACAATTCAATTCTACTTTGAGAGATTACCTGTGAAAAAAATTAAATATCCTTTGATTTAAAGTATATTAGTTATAATGTTGTATAACATACATTGTATAACAAATGAAAAACAAAGGTTTAGGAGAATTTGAAGAGCTTGTGCTTCTTGCCGTGTGCATCCTTGGAAAGGAAGCTTATGGCATTTCTATAAAGAGAGAAGTAGAAAAGCATTCCGGGAGGTCCATTCTGTTGGGCGCCGTACACATTACATTATACAGGTTGCAGGACAAGGGACTGCTTCGATCAGAAATGGGCGGCAACACTGACGAACGAGGGGGACGCAGAAAGCGGTTATTTGAAATCACCGAGCCGGGAATGAGGCAGTTGCATGCTGCGCAGGATGTTCGTCAGAAAATGTGGCAGTTGATCCCCCAATTGAAAATGAGTATGTAATGGGCGGGTCTAATAAAAATAAACCGCCGGCAATGGCCAAATGGCTGGTCTTTAACTTCACTAAAGACGGACTCCATGAAGAATTCATCGGCGACCTACAGGAGATCTATCAGGGCAGGATCATAGCCAGGGGAAAATTTCACGCCCGGTTAATGTACTGGATTGACGTACTGCATTTACTCATTGGGTTTTCATCCATTAACCTTTTTAGAGACCAAATAAACTTTACAATCATGTTTAAAAACTATTTTACCACTGCCTTCAGAAATATTACGAAGCACAAAGCCTATTCGGCGATCAACCTGGCCGGACTTACGCTTGGTCTCGCTTGTAGCATGCTTATCTTTCAGTATGTCACTATTGAAAAGGGGGCGGATAGTTTCCACGAAAATATTGACAAAATATATCGGGTAGCGTTACAGGAAGAATTAAACGGACAGACCAACGAGCCTTTTTCACAGATTTTTAGAGGAGTAGGGGATGTTCTTATGGACGAAATTCCTGAAGTGGAAAATTTAACAAGAACGTATTCACACTTTTTTCAGCAAGGACCTACCATCAGTTATTTAGCAAATGATGAAACCCGTCATACCTTTAGAGACATAAGTTCCCTGCTTGTAGATACTACTTTCTTGTCCGTTTTCTCATTTCCACTCCTCGCAGGCGACCCGGCAACGGCTGTACAACAACCCGGGGCCATTCTTGTAACAGAAACCATGGCCCAAAAGTTATTTGGTGATGAGGATCCTATGGGCAAAATTGTTCATTATACATTGGGGAGTATTAACATCGACTTTACAATCACCGGGATACTAAAAAATACTCCTGATAATTCGCATATTCAATTCGATGTAGTGGTGCCACAGGACATTTTTTTAAGTATGGTGCCTGAAGAACGTTTATCAGCATGGGTATGGAGAATACGGAATTATAGTACCTATATCTCTGTGAGGGAAAACGCAGACATTGAAAAAATAGAAAATGTATTGACTGATAGACTTAACCTTCATATAAATAGTAATATAGAGAACGCTATTACATACAAAGCCGTACTCCAGCCAATGAAATCAGTGTATTTTGACAGGGAAACGGATCTGGGAATGACAGTTGGGGGCAGAACACAATCGACCTACCATACAGGAAATGAGCGAACAGTCTATTTCCTTACCGTAATCGGTATCATTACACTTGCGATAGCCTTTATCAGTTACACTAACTTATCCACAATCCGCTCAATTGACAGGGCCAGAGAAGTTGGCATACGGAAAGTGGCAGGTGCTGGTAAATCAACGTTAAAATGGCAATTCTTTTTTGAGGCCTCACTGATGAATGTATTAGCATTATCATTAGCTGCCTTACTATTGTTTATGCTTTTACCAACGATCAGTTCATATTTACAAATAAATATTACGCCATCTTCCTGGTTGGACAGGTCTTTTTTGATGCTGTTCGGTGGCGTATTTTTGTTGGGCGTGGCCCTTTCCGGATGGTACCCTGCTTTTGTCCTCTCTTCCTTTAAGCCTATCGCCGCATTGAAAGGAAACAATGCAGGGCATTCAGGCAAATCTACCCTAAGAAAGGTATTGATCGTCTTGCAATATACGCCGGCAATTGCCCTGCTCGTTTGCATGTCAGTCGTTTATCAACAACTCAATTTTATGCGAGACAGAGATATCGGTCTGGACATGGGTACACTGATCACAGTAAGAAGCCCAAGAATACTACCCGATGAAATGAGTAGTGCTGAAGCTGAAATGGCATTAAGAAATGAAATTTATACTTTATCATCTGTTGAGCACGTTACTTACGCGGGTAATCAGGCAGGGCGGGGCTTGAATTTTCAAAGACAATTTCAAGTGGACAGCGCCGGACAATTTGGAATTCTGGATGTCCTGGGAACGGGCATTGATCATGAATTTATTGATGTTTACGGGTTAGAACTGTTGGCCGGAACAGCCTTCAGGGAAGGTGATATGACTGCGAGAAGAAACACAGACCCCAATTGGGCCCGAAATGTACTTGTTAATGAAACAATGGTAAGAAAGTGCGGCTTTAAAAACAATGAAGACGCTATTGGACATATTATCAAGCCTCTGGATGCGGGTAGGAGTTATAAAATTCAAGGCGTTCTCGAAGATTTTAACTGGTCTTCACTCCACCAGGAAACGCAACCGGTTATCCTTTGGTACAAGCCGGAAAATGCTTTTTTAACAGTTAAACTCAGCTCCGCTGATATTGCCGACCCAATAGCCCAAATAAAATCCATCTATAACAGACTGTTTCCTGACGAAGTATTTCTTTATGAAATGACCGATGCGGTATTTAAAGAACAGTATAGGGAGGATGAACAATTCGCCAACTTATTTGGAATATTTTCCCTGGTAGGTATTTTTATCGCCTCTCTTGGCTTATATGGCCTCTCAGCATTTACTACGGCCAGAAGAAGCAAAGAAGTTGGCATAAGAAAAGTGTTGGGGTCTTCAGTTAACAGCGTAGTAGGATTGCTGAGCAAGGACTTTCTGCTTTTGGTGTTGCTCGCCTTTTTACTGGCCTGTCCCATTGCCTGGTTTACGATGAGCAGCTGGCTTGATAATTTTGCCTTTAAAACTGAATTGACTTTCATTCCATTTATCACAGCGGGTTTCGGCGCGATACTCATCGCTGCGATCACCGTCAGTTGGAAGGCTTATAAGGCCGCAACCGTTAATCCGGTCGATGTGTTGAAAAATGAATAATTCTAAAGGAGATGATGTGAACTAAGAGGCGTATCGCTCATTACACTTTCTGGGGTTATTGGCGATCCTGGCTTAAGTCTCCAGAGTTGAGTAGGAAAGGGGAATTTCAATTTGCTTAGAACTTTGTTCCAAGTCCCTTTTTACTTCAACGAAATCTCCGTAGAGGTCATGCCTAAAACTAAGTAAAGCCGTTATATAGTTTATTTTTCTTCCTTGTTAGATCTGTAGTCTTCGAACAGAAAGGCAAGAACAACTGAGGAAAAAATTAGCACAAATTCTATTATATACTTCATACCTATTTTCATGTCTTTTTCAGCTTGTAAGTTACGATGTGAATTTTGCTGAACTCTGTAAACTTCAATCCTTCCTTGTATTGAAGAATCTAAAATCGAAATCTTGTTCAAAAGATTTCTGCTCAAAAACCGTATTCATCAAGATACTATTAATATACTTTTCAATCAATTCAAGATGGATGGCATAGTACTCCAATTGTGATTTGGAATTAAGTGAATCAGGTTGATGGACTTTATCTTTTAATAAATATCTCATATGATACAGAGAAGCATAGCTCCCATGATCGAAAAAATTTCTTGAGCCGACATGTATCATCGGCGTATTCGAGATTTGGTTGAAAAGCGGGAAAGACGTCTCAATACCTCTTACCCGGGTATTAGCCAACATCATGATTGGTAAAGTATAATCATCCTTATGCAATTCAATAACCTCGACTATTTCAGGCCACCTTTCCTGATATCTATCCTCATTGAAAAATTCTAGGGTTGTTTCCAGTGAGATAAATCCTTCTATTTTTATTTCATCGTGGAGAGTTAAAAACCCATGCTGAGCTCCCATGCTGAATCCAATAAAAAAAATTCGTGGTTCAGCAGACAAATTACGAGCAAACTCTAAAGTTTTTTTAGGCATACTTATAAAATCAAAACCTTCAGAATAATAACCTAAATCCTTATTTTCATAAGCTAGATTGTAAACAGAAGATATAAACACAAAACCACGGGAAGCAAAATACTCTGCCATCAAATAATTCTCATAGGAATTTCCCTGAGCTCCATGGTGATAAACAATTATTGGATAGTCTAATACCTGTCTAAATGCTTTTTTATGACTTTTCGTTTGGGTCTTTTTCAACAGTTCGTAAACCTCAAAATCTGTATATTTTCCAAAATCTACTGGAAGTTTTGAGACCCTACCTCCATTTTTGAAAGATTGGAAAGCGTAATTGACAAAAGTGGTGTCGAATTCCTGCTTGAGGTAACTATAAGCTTTATTCAATGCACAAGGCACTTCTATTTTCTGAAAAGCCTCAAATACATCTGGAGCATATTGCGTCGAGTTACCCTGATATGGGTACCAGACTTGTGTGAAAATTGGAGCTGGCCCTTCATATCCGAATTGATCATACTTTTGGCTAGAATCGTATAAAACGGTGTCATAATAAGCAACTTGTAAATCTCCTAATTCAATTATTTCGTAAAGCTTATTCTGTGCTCCCAGACATGTTGTAGAGAAGCTAAAAAGACAAATTAAAAATTTTTCAATCATTGGCTTTGTCATATTACCATACGCTAATGATGCTAACCTGAGGCTAAAACTATAGCTTTATTTGTAAAAATAGTAAACTGTCCGTTTTTAATGAAATTTACGGTTAAAAAAACCATCCTTTCCGGGATTTAATGACCAGTCATTCCGAAAATACATGTTCACCATTACCGGAGTTGAAAATATTTCAAATTTAGCTTATTCTGAGTCATATGATTTGAATTTGTAGAATAATCGTTAAGACGACTAACTGGTCAAATATTTCCAGTACAGGTGGTTCGGATTTTCCGGAATAGGTGGTCAAAGGGTGCCGGCATTTGCAATAATGCAGAGAGTACGAAATTTCGAACCCCGTATTATGAAATCATTTGGTAACGTGTAGTGCATCTGTAAGCCTTCGGCCTGATGCCACTATCAAATTTATAGTAAAATAATTTTAAGTTTAATTTCGGGGCAGTAATTTTTCCAGATCATTGAGCTTGGTATCCTGAATATTGCTGAGGGTATTAGTGAGCCACTGTCGTGGTTCCACATTTTGAAGTTTACAGGTAGCCATGAAGGAATAGATCATTGCGGCCCACCGTGCAGCATCATGGCTACCAGCAAACAGATAGTTCTTTCTTCCCAATGCTACCGGACGTATAGTGTTTTCCACCAGATTATTGTCCATCTGTACTTCCCCGCTCTCAGCATACCGCCTCAATTTGTTCCACTGTGCATAAGTGTAGTGAATGGCCTTTCCTATAGCACTTTTAGGTAATACCTGACCTTTTTGCTCTTCCAGCCAGGATTGAAGTTGATCCAATAAAGGAACGGCTTTTTCCTGACGCAGTGCATAGCGTTGATCACAGGACAGTTCTTTCTATAAATAAAAAAGCGGAGGTTTTATTTGCTCTGCTTCGAATTTTTGATGGTGTGAATAGTGGTTACATAGATGGGATTAATTACATTGATCCCTCACGAGCTTCATCCTGCAAATAAAACCGTATACATCTCGTACCTCGATGTATAAACAAAAGAACCTGCAATCTTCTCGAAAATAAATTTTCTGAAGTTTGCAGGCCCATTTGTTTTTCTACGGTTTTATTTGTGTGA
>JAOUKG010000775.1 GCA_029882725.1 Cyclobacteriaceae bacterium | reverse complement strand
CTTTTTTTGTGAATCAAGGCATCCATAAAAGTAAGAAGATACTCAACAGCACCTAATTTCAGGTGTCTTAATTGTTTATGGGTTGGAGCTGGCAACCAGCTAAAAACTGCAGGAATCAAAACTATACTCACTACAAAAGTAGCCATGATATTGATGCCGGCAACAATTCCAAATTGACGAAGAATAGTAATGTCTGTTGATATGAGTACAAGAAAACCTACCGCAGTAGTGAAGTTAGTAATCAATGTAACCAAACCTATTTTCTGTATAATTCGGCTGACGGCTTTTATTTTATTGCCATGTTTTTCATATTCTTGATGGTATTTATTTAATAAATACACGCTATTTGGAATTCCTATTACGACAATTAACGGAGGAATTAAACCGGTAAGCAGAGTAATCTCATATCCTAAAATACCCAGGGTACCTACTACCCAAACAACCACTACACCAATAATTATCAGTGGAAAAACTACTGCATCCCAGGAGCGGAAAAACAACAGCATAATAAAACCAGTTACAGCTATGGATAATACCAGAAAAAATTTGGTTTCATTGGCTATAGCGCCTCTGATTATAGATCTTACAAAAGGTAATCCGGCGAAGTTTATGTTGATACCTGTTTCTTTTTCAAAGTTTTCGCCCAGATCAATAATACTATTTGTTAAATCAATTCTCTTAATTGAGTTCAAAACATCCTTATTGATTGACACCAATATCATTAAAGCGCCATTCTTCTGGTTTATCAATCTACTGGAAAAAAACTTCTGATCATTGGCAACCGTCAACAGACTATCAAGATCATGCTGATTTTCAGGAATGTTTTTAAATATTTTTTCAACCAAAAACCTCGTGTCGGCAGTATCTTTTACCATTCTGAAAATTTCAGGTAGGGAAAGAACCTCATTTACCCCCTCTAACTCTCCTAATTGCTCACTTAATTGATGTAATTTTTTGAAATTTTCAGGTTTAAATACTGCGCTATCAAGCACGCCAAGGGCAACCATATTACCATCTTCACCGAAAGTATCTTTAAATTCCTGAAAATATTGCATATCAGGATCGGTCTCAGGTACCGCTTTGACAAAAGTAGTACTGATCACGGCATCTTTTGCAAAATACCCGAAAAACACAGTAATAACCCCCAATAGAATTATTAGCGGTAACCTGTATTTAATGATGATATGTGATAATCTTGCCCACATAGGAAAACAAGCCACAAATGTAAGGAATTTAAATTAACCTTTCGGCAAATCAATTCCTTTAATCTTTCTATAAAATGACAAGGCTGCTGAATCAGTCATATTTGAAACAAAGTCGGTACATGCCAACATTTGTAAATATAGATTCCCTTTATTCTGTTCAATGTCCAAAACATGAAATTCGGGAATTAATCGCATAATGGATTTTTGTCTTCCCGAAAGTTTTGATGGATCATTAAACTTCTGAAAAACAGCTCCTACTATTACTTCAAGTAACCCGGGTAATACTTCATAACCAACAGTTTCTGTTTCAACCACCTTTGGTGCCCTGTATATTCTTTCCAATGAAACTTTGGCTATTTCCTCAAGAAAAACATTCGAGGGAATTACGTTGGTCAATGCCTTGTCAAAATCGGCGGTTAACAGTGCTTTTTCATGCCCAAGAAAAGCCTCGGTGCACTCCTCTATTAATTGTCCGATAGCCATAGCTCTTAAAAGGCCAATCCTTTCTTCTTTGTTTTTGTACTTTTCCAATTTACGAGGGTCAAATTTTGCTCCTATTATCGGTGAAAGTAATTCCTCAGTCTCTTTATAGCTCAATAGGCCAAGTCTGCAACCATCCTCTAGGTCTATAATGCCGTAGCAAATATCATCTGCAGCTTCCACTAAAAAGGTCAGGGGATGCCTGGACCAACTGTCCATACCAACCGCTGCTGGTAACAATTCCAATTCCTCAGCCAGACTTCTAAAAATAGCTTTCTCTGACTGGAAATACCCAAATTTTTTGTGTGACTTTCTTCCATTTTCCTTGTCTGCGTGACTTGGTCTTGGATATTTACTAAATGCAGCCAGTGTTGCAAAAGTAAGGCTCAACCCTTGGTACAAAGGGCTGTTCAAAATTCTAAAGCCTTGGGCATTTCCCTCAAAATTTGTCAAATCCAACCATTGTACTTCATCTACAATTTTATGAATTTCCTTTCCCAAATCGTGGAATTTAAAAAAATCAGAAATAGCTTCTTCCCCTGAATGTCCAAATGGGGGGTTGCCTATATCGTGTGTAAGAGAAGCTGCAGCTACAATTGCCCCAAAATCATGTGGATTATAATCTTTTTTT
>JAOUKG010000050.1 GCA_029882725.1 Cyclobacteriaceae bacterium | reverse complement strand
CAGAATCGGCAACCAATACATCTGTCGTTATCTATAAGAACAATACCGTCTTCCCTTTTGAAAGTGGCATCTACAGGACAAACTTTTACACAGGGAGGTTTATCACAATGCTGACACATAACAGGTTGCCAATAGGGTGCAGTATTTTCAGAATCCTGCATACTATAGATTTTCAACCATTCATTGGGTGTGGTAACCATGTGGTTTTTATTACAGGAAGTAACGCATTTGCGTGCATTTTGGCAACGAGCCATGTCTACTACCATCACATACTTTTTACCGGGCACCCCTTTTCTGGGTTTATATTCAACCAAGTTATTTCCATTTGAAATCTGGGATCTATCTACTTCTATAACTCTGCCTTCAGGAGTTAAAACCTTAATTTTATCCCCCATAGGTGCTTTTTCAGAGCAAGATTGAGCAAGAGGTGCCAAGGATACGGCCCCTAAGGCTGTAAGGCCTCTTTTCAGAAAGTCCCTCCTATCTTTATCATTACTGATCATGATTTTTCGGTTTTTGGTTTGCTGAATTAACCCATCCTTTTAATTCATTGGTTTTAATAAGTTGGGCATTATCTATTTGAGAGCTTTCTACTTCAACCTCCACAAGTTCTCCATCTTGCGTTAAACACTTTACTTTTGTTTTCCCTTCGTCAGCAGAAACCACTGTGGCTCCGGAAAGAAATCCCAAAGTGAATACACTTTTCAATCCCCTGCTCAGAAAATTTCTTCTGTTTTTTTTAGTGTTTTTCATGGCTATATCAGCTAATGTTAAAAATTCCAAAGTCGGGTAATGTTGAAACCGATTAGAAAATTGTCTTTGAATTTCCCATTAGTTAGTCCATATTCACCGTAGGCAGCATTTCGCTGTGGTACAATACCTCTTGAGTTACCCAAGAATATCTGAAAAGCATGTGCACTGGTGGCAATTTCCAATCCAAAGGCCAAAGACGGAGTTAAATCCAAATCCGTTGTTTCATGATCGGTAAATGGATGGTCATATCCAACGATAGCAGCCAAGGCAGGTGATAATTTATACCTGGCTTTAATAGAAGCTGAAATCACATCATTGCTATAAAGTGAATCCACACCATTATAATGTGAGAAACTTGGAGCAATTTGAACTGATAATTTTGAATTAAACCGGGTAGCAATAATTAATTCATGAAAATAAGACCATCGTTGCAGACCATTATCTACATGATCTTCTTTTCCTGTATCCATCACGGCATTTCCAAAATAAGTAACACTTACAGGAATAGACCAGCTTCTGGTTTGTTTTATAATGCTATATTTCACGCTAAAGTCAAGAAGGTCATCATCTTTGGTATTTCCAAAACCAACAGTTAGGTTTTCAATGGGTGTATAGGAAAGTCCTAATCGGATATTACTTGGAGAATACATTCCCCAAAGATCACTTGCTCCCGCACCCACAGTACCAAAACGGTGGATAATATCAAATTCGAAAGTACCTTTATTAGGTAATAAAACGGTTTGCCCGTCCAGCAACCAAACACTTTCAAAAGGGGCACGCACAGGTCTGTTGTCAGGTTCCTCTTCGTCCTGAGCCATTACAAACTGACTTCCTGAAATCAAACCGATCAGGAAAAATATAGTTAAGAAATTTATTAATGTAGTTTTCATTTTTTCAGGGTTTAGTTTTCTAGGGCTCCAAGTTGAATCCATTTTAATATTATTGCTTTTTCCTGCTCAGTAGCATACGTTTTCATTGAACCGGTAGTGAGCTTAGTATATACTGAAGATTCCTCAGGAATATTTGTATTGACATAGCCAAAATAAACAAGGCTTATATAGGCTTGTGTGGCAGATAAATCAGGACTTACAGCTCCGGAAACATGACATCCCGCTACGTTGCAATTTTTTGTGAAAATGGGTAACACATCGGCTGTCCATGTAATATTATCTCCAACTACCACCTTTTCGGGAGTAATCATTTCATAAGAACAGGATTGCAATCCCGCCATTGAAATTATCGTAACAAAAAATAAAATGTAGGCTAATCGTTTCATGGCTATTGTTTAGGTTTAAAGATTAGAGTTTCATTCAACGCCCCTATTTTGTTAATCTCATCATTATCGTATAGAAAAACATTGAAATTTACATCTGTTGCAGGTAAAAATGAAACATCATCGGCATTGCCTGTATCCAGTTTTCTTATAAGTAAAACGGAATATCCATCCGGATTTTTCTTTGCAACGAGCATTCGCGCAAGTGCAATATTGCTCATGGCCAACACATCGGCCGAAGAGCCAGTAGGATTCTGAAGAGTATAACCAGGGATTCCTGCCCATCCATATATTCTGGATAATAAATCATTTTGTTCAGTGGGTGTGAGCGCACTCCAATAAGATTGTCCGTCGTGCGTTCCAACATCTATTATAGCAGGAAAAGAAGATCTTGAAATTCTTGAATAAGTTCCAGGATATCTAAAACTAATCGAAGTACTTCCATTGGTACCTTGTCCGTCGCCATTTACACCATGACATTTTGAACAATGTGCCTGATAAACCAATTCACCGTTGGCAATATCACCTGAAAAAGCACTAGTGCTCACCAAATAAAACCCTGGATCCAAAATGGTAAATCCACCTGGGTCACGGGTTAGGTCTTGTTGTACTCCATCCCATTCCAGAGCAGGACCGGAACGATTAGTACCATCGAGTTCATTATTGATATATGTTGGAGTACCTGCATCATTGGTTACACCTCCATCGTTTACCATGTCCATTGCATAACCTAAGGGCTCAGACAAGGTAAAGCTCCATTTCCAAATATCTTCTTTTCCGCCACCCATATCAAAATTGATTTGAAGTTGGTCATCTCCTCTTTGGCGGGTCCAACCTGCTGGATCATCTGCTTTGTTAGGGTCTGCAAGACCATTGTACAACCAACTCTGTAGGGTTGGATTCAATGTTTCGTCTTTCCAACTGGCCAAAATGTATAAGTTTTGATCGTCGTAGGCGGCTTTTAATGTTAACTGGGGGTCAACCCCTTTGTTGTAATCAGTCAGACCGTTGTAAGTACCGCTGGTATTCAAAATGCCGTCCTGTGAATTTACAGTCGCTGTGAGTTGATCTGAAACTGTTATTAGTTTATAGTCGGAAGTTGACCAAAACAGACTGTTAATTGAATTAAGAGGTTGTGTACTATAAGTGGCTTCAAGTTGTTGGGTTTGTTGCGGAACCGGAGGTTTTGGTATCACAATGGGTTCAATTTCCTGATAAACACATGAACCCAAGGTTAAAATAAAACCAAAGATCAATACATACCTATAGAATTGATTGAAATGAGTAGTAGGGTTTTTCATTTTTCTGGAAGTTTAATTGAGATTCCTCCAAAAGGAGGTACCCGGGATATTACATCCCGGGCATATTCCTTTAATTAAATTATAAAGGTAATTGCATTTGATAGGAAGCAAATACATTCACATCGCTTTTAATGTTACCTGAAGATATTCCAAAATCAGTTATTGCATCGAAAGTAAACATGGCTTCGAAACTACTATAGCGTGTTGCAATACCATTTCTATCTTCTCCATCAAATCCAGGAAGATATTTGAAATACACTGTTATAGGTTTGGTTGCACCATGAAAAGTTAGATTACCTGTTGCTTTGTAGCCATCTCCGTAAAAACTTATACTGGTACTTTCAAATTTAGCTTGACCTGTGGTTCCTATTACGGTATCCTCTGGGCTGTCACCTGTAGTTCCATTGCCATCAAAGTCTGTCCATTCAACACCAAATGTAGTAGATATACAATTATGTCCTCCATCTCTACCTGGCTGACCTGTAACTACAGTTGTTAAATCCACTGTTGCTACAACGCTACTACCGGCCAAGTCACTATCATCCAGATTTATCACTAAATCATAATCATCAAACCTACCTGAGAAAGTAGCATTACCATCTTTAAATGGGAATTCAAATACTACTTCAGAGTGACTACCATCAAGTTTCCACGTACCAGTTGCCGTATTATCAACAGCAACACTATTACCTGTTTGATTCAATAATGGGATATTTTGGGAAACATTTGCATTTGTGATTGTAATCAAATTATCGTCTCCTGATACAAAATTTACTCCGTCCAATCTACCAGCGGGGCTATTGGAAGTATTGTAATTTGCATAAAGGAAATAATCACCTTTCACCAAATTTGTAAATGAGTAGTTTCCACTGGCATCAGTTACAGTAACATGAGTGTATAAGGTAGTGGGAGCAGTACCTTCTGCTAAATACACGTAAGCACCAGCAGCATTACCATCGGCATAGGTTACGGTACCATTAACATCATAGTAAGATATTATTTCATCTTCCGTACAACGAAAAACTGTAAAAATACTTACCAACAAAATTACTAGGGAAAATTTAAGCGTTTTCATGACTTTTATTTATTTAGTTTAACTATTCAACTTAGTTATATAAATGTATCTCCTTATTAGTTAAATGGTTATGATTCAGAACAAGTGAATTCATGATTAATTTAACCAAAAAACATGACAAAAGTCATGTTTTTTGGTTTTTTGTTGGCTTAAACGGTATTATGACACTAAATGGCCTATTATATATAGTTTGACCGACAAAAACGCTATAAATCACCTGGCTATTTGGTTTGATTAATTCTAATATATAATAGAGACGGGATACATCGCCTACACCCGTAGTTTGGCTGATCCTAACACAAAAAAAAGACGCGATGAATCGCGTCTCTACGTGGGGTGTGATAAAAAAAAGGGATTTTATGTTTGTAGAAACAATGGATTACCCACATTTCATCCCGTTAGGTAGGAATGTGAATTTCCCAAATGATTTACTTTTTCAGCAAGTTGGATATATTTCGATATATACTGAAAACAGCTATTCTACAGATTTTGGATATTTCAGGCCAATTTGTGCACGTACCTCGTCCAACATGTTTATCAAATCTCTACTGTTTTGCCACGTCCATAAATCGGATTCTTTCTTTCCTTCGTTGAGGCATTTTACACATTCCTCAATTTCGTAACTATAACCCATGCCTTTTAGTTCTATTTTATGATTGCTATCCTCTCCGTTTACAGAAATAGTGTACTCATCGGCATGATGCCAGTTAGCAAGTACATTAATAGTGCCTTTCTCACCATAAATCCTGGCCACCATATCCGATCGGGTTGTAAATGCACATGACAAACTTGATATCGCATTCTTATATAGAAAAGACATATCTGTTTGAATATCTACTCCGGATGGAGAGAACCTTGCCATAGATTGAATTTTGTCTGGCTTCCCCAAAAGGAAATAGGACAAAAATATAGGGTAGATACCAATATCCAATAATGCTCCACCAGCTAATTCAGGTGATAAAACTCTTGCTTTTACACTGTCCATCATTGCAAAACAAAAATCGGCATTTATATAACTGATCTCTCCAATCTTACCTTCAACTATCAATTGCTTTACAGATAACAGTATGGGGTTGAACCTAGACCACATAGCCTCCATGAAAAACACATCATTAATCAGTGCACACTCAATCATTTCCTCTACCTGCCGACCATTTACAGCTAATGGTTTTTCACACAAAACAGACTTTCGTGCGTTCATTGCCTTGATTGCCCATTCTGCGTGTGAGTTATGTGGTGTAGCTATATAAATTATATCTACTGAGTCGTCTTTCAATAACTGATTATATGAACCATACCGTTTTTCCACATTATGTTTGTCGGCAAATTGATTTGCTTTTTTTATATCTCTGGAAGCCACTGCTACCAGTTCCGTTCCCTCAACCAAGGCCAGGTCGTTAGCAAATTTTTCGGCAATTCCGCCTAAACCTATTATTCCCCACTTTACTTTTTTCTGATCGCTCATATACTTTTAATGGTGTATTACTTTAAAAATTTTATTTTTTTTACAAATTAACAAACTCAAATTAATTAAAAAATTACCTAAAAATTATTAACTATTTTAAGGTACATATTAAATATAGTAATTATGCTTATTTCATCTATAGATAAATTTTAAACTCTTATTTTTTGCTATTGTGACACAAATAAAGCACTAATTTGAAAATGTTGGATATTACATTTATATTATTTTTTTTTCTAAAATAGATTTAATGAAGTTTACACAAGTTGAGTACCTCACGGTATTTTCCTCTATAATTTTTGGTTTTACCGCTGCAGAATATTTTCACGGTTGGGGAAGTTTGAGAAATCTCAGAAAATTTCATTTCAAATTTTTACTTTGGACCATTTTGGGGATGTTTTATTTAGTGGATATATGGTGGGGCAGCTGGGTTCGGGTTTCACATCTTGCCGATAATATTGGCTCCTTTTATTTATCTCTTTCAACGCCACTTATTCTTTATTTAATAGCAGTGGTTTCATTCCCTGAAAGCAAAGTCATTCCTGAAATAAACACTAATATGTATTTCAGTAAACGATTTGGCAAAATCATGTTTTTGTATTTTCTTTCCATCATTTCAATTATTGCCAATGCTATTTTTTTCGATCCTAACATTTTTGACAGTCCAAAATTAACCATTTTATACATCACGGCATTTTTAACCTTTATAGGAATCTTTGTCACATCAAATAAAGGCCAACTAGCTGTATTAATTATTGGATACTTACTAATCTTTTGTCATTTGATCTTTTTCAAAGACAACATAAAAGTTGATATCATTGAAAACTACACTCAGGAGGAATACTTAAATATTTTTATGGCTATTGTTTATGGGTACGTAGCCTCAGTTTTTTTTACAGGCTGGGGTAGATTACTAAGAAACTTTAAATGGTCAGAAATTCATATTTACCACTTATTCTGGACCATATTCGCTTTTCTTATTTTTGTCGATATTTGGTGGTCAACGTGGGGAAAAATGGATCAAATACCCGATTCTATCTACAATTTTTTCCTGATTCTTGTACAACCTTTTGTTTACTACTTTTTAGCAATCATGTTATTTTCAGTACTTGAAGATAAAAAGGAAAACCTTCATGAAAAGTTTAGGTTGGCCTCCCCTTCTATTTTTATTCTCTTTTGCCTAATTTTTCTCTGCAATATTACCCTATCCACTTTTTTTAATGAATTACCCCTATTTCATAGTAAAAATATACTTCGGTTTTTAGGAATAGTATTCGGTTTTATTGCCATTTTCAAACATTCTAAAGTGTATCAAATATCTATTTTAACCACGGCTTACCTACTCTATTTCGTTCATTTGTTTGTTGATGAGGTACTTAAGTAATTAGAGAATTGCAGAATTACATGAATAAGGAAAAATGGAATATTTTCCTAAAAGGCGAGAATCAGAACGATATAGGAAAAACATTCCCATCCCTTTGGGACTGCTCTTTTACCTTGATATTCTTCAAACATTTTATCCTTATGGGATGATAAAGCATTTTGAATACCAACGTCGCTCCAATCTTATCACTACCCCAATAATTTTCAAATAAATAATTTGAACAGGTTTATAAAACAGGATATTTAATGAGGGAATTATAGATAGAGATAATTCGGATTCGGATTCGGAAAAAAGTTCTGGAGTAAAAAATAAAGAAGCAATAGAAGGATATAGTGTTTGAATTCAAAGAATTAATGGCCTTCCCTTTTTGGTGCAATGTAGTATTTCCATCAACCTCTATTGCTATCATCGGTCTTTCATTTCCTTTTGCATCCAATACAACTCAACTGGGATTGCTTCATGATAATAGCATACGGTTTTAGAAAAAACAAATATTTTTCTTATCGTCCTATTGATTACTACATGAGGTTAACGAGAATTATGGAAAGGAAAGAAGTAAAAAAGACACAGAAAACAGCGTCTAATATTCAATTAATTCGGGTAAAATAAATTCATTATATAAATGTTAAAATAAAGGTAAAAATGTAAATTTAATATGAGTGGAGCTATAATGAGAGGGGGAATTATTTCTTCACGAATCTCTCGTAGCGATTTTGAATTTTAACAAAATATTCACCGGGTTTTAAATCCTGAACGTTTACCTCAAGAGCATTTCCAAACTTCAATATTCTTCCATTACTATCAGAAATTTCAAATTCTACATAATCTGAAAATGTTATTTTATTAGTAACAGAAAAAGGAAAAAATGTTATGGGAGCTATTGTGCTTGTATAAACAATTTCCTCCGAAAAAACCTGATCTCCTTCAAGTGGTTGATATATTAAACGATATGTATTATCTCCCGGGTCATGTTTTGGTTCAACAGAATATCTGTTCAATGTAAGATCTCCTTTGGCGTCAACATTGAATTGTTCTTCCCAAAATGTAGTCAAATCATTATTGGTGAACTTTTTCTCAATTATAAACCGACCATATAAGGACTCCCCTTCTGTGGAAAAATCAATGGAATTATTACTGACCAATAAATCCAAAAATCTGAAATTCTTTTCAAGCTTGAGTACCTCAGGATTCAAAATTTCCGGAGTACATGTATCGGCATGGATAATTTTTATAGTGACATACTCCCCTCTGGCAAAACTGGATAAATTAATTCTTAGGGCGGTAATTTTTGGGTTTTCCAATACTGATTGACCATTAACCAACACCTGAGTAACGCAAAAAGAATCTGAATTTCGCAAATAGGGGTTCCTGATATACAAGTCTTTTCCCTGGTATGTTCCCTTCAATTCAATTTCCCCGGCAAACGTAGAGATTGAAATGAACAATACATATAAACCCAAAAATAAACGCATATTCAAATTTTTCGATTACATTTCAATAATATACAAACAAATTCTATTTTCTATCCTATATTTGAGGCTAATCAAATAACACATTGAACATCATAGCCTCTGTTTATCTATTACTATTGGGCCTTGTTTTCGCAGGGTTAATTATATATACCCCAATTTCAATAGTCATTGATATATACAAATATATAATAAAGAACCATTTTAATGGTATCTTATTGTTTATAGACTTAAAACCCCGATATAGAAAGATCCTCGAGACGTATTCAAATTATTACCATATGATCCCTCAAAAAAAACAAAGGTTATTTCGTGCAAGGGTTGCAAAATTCATTGCCATGAAAGAGTTTGTAGTACGAGGCGATTTACCAAAAGTAACCGATGAAATGAAGGTATTAATTGGTTCATTGGCCATTCAATTAACTTATGGACACCCCAATATTTATTTCCAAAATTTTTATAAAATCCTTATTTATCCGGATTCCTATTATTCAGAAATATCCAAAAATTATCATCATGGAGAAGTTAGTCCAAGGGGGTACATAATATTATCCTGGAAAAATTTTTTGGAAGGGTGGATTGACA
>JAOUKG010000774.1 GCA_029882725.1 Cyclobacteriaceae bacterium | reverse complement strand
GTAAACCCGGGGTAAAATAAACACATTAGTAATCGACCCTGTAGGGGTCGCCCAGCTTCGCCAAATGCAGTCAAATTATCTGTGTTCAATTTGAAATCTGTGTTTCTTCTAGGCGACCCCTACAGGGTCGGTTTATGTTTCGCTACATTTCCCACCGGGTTGAACGAAAAGGATCCTTATCCTTTTCGTTCAACCCGGTGCTATTATTGGGCGACCACCCTACGGGGGTCGTTTAAAGGTTACAATAGCCTTAACTAAACGGCATTGATAAACCGGGTTTAATATCCCAATCATTTGTCCAGTATCAATGTAATCTCTGTACGTCTGTTTTGTTGATGTTGTTCTTCTGTACATGAGTTTAATGTAGGACATTGCTGTGATAATTTTAACTCGCCTGAATAATCAATGATGAGCTGTTCTTCCGAAATGAAATCATGACTCAAAATATAATTAATTACAGATGCTGCCCGTTTTTTTGAAAGGATATTATTGTAGTTTATGGAACCCCGGCTATCGGTATGCGAACTAAAGAGTATTCTTATCGTAGGGTACTTTTGCAAAATTTCAACAACTTCCTTAAGATTTGGAATAGCATCTTCCCTTATATTATATTTATCAAAATCATAATAAATAGATCCAACAAAAAGCACTTTAGAATCTTTCATCCAACCTTCACTCAATTCAAATTTATCAATTTCAGATACGGAAATTTCCCTTTTCACCTTCTGAGCGGAATCCTCATTCACAGATTTCCCGGTTCCATCAGCAGTATTTTCTTCCCATTTATCCATTGGATATAGAGAAGCTAATTTTCTCTCAATAGAATTTTCCTTACTCTTTTCAGCAGGAGATGTTTTCGTATTAGTTATCTCGTTGTTTTTCTCGTCTATATTGGATTCAATATTTAATTGCTCCTGGTCAGAGTCTCCTGAATTTCCTGCGGATTTTGACTCTTTGGATAGATTATTATTTTCTTCCGAACCTGTAGGATCCTGATTAGTCTTTTCTGCCAGGACTTTTGAAGAATCGTCAGACTGACCTACTGTTTCCTCTTTTGATGCTGATTCCCCGCTTGACGGATTTTTAGGTTCAATATTTAATTGCTCTTGGCCGGGATCTCCTGAATTTCCTGCGGTTTTTGACTCCTTGATTAGATTATTATTTTCTTCCGAACCTGTAGGATCCTCATTAGTCTTTTCTACCAGGACTTTTGAAGAATCATCAGACTGACCTACTGTTTCCTCTTTTGATGCTGATTCCCCGCTTGACGGATTTTTAGGTTCAATATTTAATTGCTCCTGGCCAGAGTCTCCTGAATTTCCTGCGGTTTTTGACTCTTTGGATAGACTATTATTTTCTTCCGAACCTGTAGCATCCTGATTAGTCTTTTCTGCCAGGGCTTTTGAAGAATCATCAGACTGAACTTCTGTTTCTTCTTTTGATGCTGATTCCCCGCTTGACGGATTTTTAGGTTCAATATTTAATTGCTCCTGGCCAGAGTCTCCTGAATTTCCTGCGGTTTTTGACTCTTTGGATAGACTATTATTTTCTTCCGAACCTGTAGCATCCTGATTAGTCTTTTCTGCCAGGACTTTTGAAGAATCATCAGACTGAACTTCTGTTTCTTCTGTGATTTCAGTTATTTGCTGCTTTTCTTGATTCTTTTGATCAACAACTTCAAAAGCGCCATCTGACGTACTCTTCAAATCATTTTGAACAAATAGAATATTATCCTCTTTCTGTTTGAATACTACCTTATAAATATCATCATCGGTGGGGCCATTGTTCCTATTCGAACTAAAATACCCTACTGTCATTTCTGAATCTAAAATTAGTCCAAAATCATCCTTGCTGCTATTTATGGGGTAGCCCATATTTTTTATGGGGGCATTATCTTTATCATTTAGGTCAATTCGAAAGACATCCAAGCCACCCAAGCCACCATGACCTGCTGAAGCAAAAAATAAAATATGGTCATTATAAAGATATGGAAACATCTCTCTTCCTTGGGTATTGATTCTACTGCCTAGATTTTGTGGTTCAGTCCAATTGCCATTTTCAAAATAAGAGATAAACAAATCAGTTTCACCTAAACTTCCCAGCATATCCGAAGCGAAGATCAGCATTTTTCCATCCGATGATATAGTAGGATGACCGTATGAGTAATTATCCCTGTTAAAGGAAAGAGGGGTTGCTTTTGACCAATTGTCATCATTCCATTCAGCATAAAAAAGCTTTAATTTATTCACACCATCTTCACTTTTCCCATATTTTTGATCCACGTAATTGTTTCGTGTGAATATCATTTTATTTCCATTG
>JAOUKG010000773.1 GCA_029882725.1 Cyclobacteriaceae bacterium | reverse complement strand
TTTTAATGCGCTTACGAGAGCTGAGGAACGGGTTATTAAGGAAATGATGGCCAAAGCCAATGCCAAGATTTATTGGGATTACGATGAGTTCTATTTAAAGGAAGGGCATGAGGCCGGTAAGTTTTTCAGAAAATATAAAAAGTATTCTTTTTTTGAAAATTCATTTAAAACTGAAACGAATAACTTTATTGGAAAGGTTGATCAGCAAATTAAAGTTATTTCCACCAGTAGTTGGACGGCACAGGTAAAACTTGTTGCACAGGAACTCAACCGGTTATCCAAGGACCCCGATTGGGTGCCGGAAAGCACCGCAGTGATATTGCCAGATGAAAATTTACTATTACCCATGCTCAATTCTTTACCCGATAGTATCAAAGAATTTAATGTAACAATGGGGTATTCAGTTGGCCATTCTTCGGCTTATAACCTGTTTGATCTTCTGGTACGGTTGTATAAAAATTCAAGAAAAGGAATGAAAAAAGCGAATATCAAATAGAAAGTCTTTTACTTATTTTCAGGACTCCACTTGTAAAAGTATTGTATCCAAATGCAGAAAAAGAATTAAGAAATGCTGCTAATTTAAATAAGAAATATTGGTGGAAAGTGGAAGATATTTCCCCGGTAGTTTCCGGTGAGTTAATTTCCCTGATTTTTGATTCAGATGATATCCTTATTTATAAAAGGATATCGATGATTTTTGATTCACTTTCGTTGATTCAATATTCTGATTGGGACCAGGTATTTATAAATAAGGTAGCCGCTATTTTGCAAAAGGTAATGTATTCAATTGAAACCTTTGCATTGATTTTAAATATTGATTCCTTCAAAAGGTTAGTGAAACAATTGGCAGGGATTCAAAAGGTACCCTTTTCGGGCGAACCTCTTAATGGGGTTCAAATTATGGGGGTACTGGAAACGAGAAATCTGGACTTCAAGTATTTATTCATATTAAGTTTGAATGAAGAGTTTATGCCAGGAGGAAGCTTTCAGCAATCATTTGTGCCTCAAAGTCTCCGACTTGCCTTTGGTCTTCCTTCTCAAAACGATAGTCAATCAGTACAATCTTATTTATTCTACAGAATGATACAAAGATGTCCTGAAATTCAACTGTTTTATAATACTAATCCGGATTCAGGGGGTGGAGATACCAGCAGGTATATTTATCAATTGAAGTATGATTATCCTGTAAGTCCTGAATTTGTTCCTCATTTGGCCCCGGTGGTACTTTCTGAAGATAAGGTAATCAAAATCTCCAATCCTGAAATTGGAAAAACAGAGTTAAGAAGATATTATGAAGGGGATAATTCCTATTTAAGTCCATCGGGAGTACATTCTTTTGTAGAATGTAGTTTGAAGTTTTACTTTAAGTATGTAATTAAACTCAATGTACCGGAAGAACCCGAAGACTTGATAGATGCCAGAATTTACGGATTGGTTTTACATAAGGCCATGGAAAATGTCTATAAGGATGGTGAGGATTCATTCAGGAAAAAAGGTGACCTTACAACCGAAGAAGTTCAGCAAATTATAGATTTGGCCATGGAGGATGAAGTAGGGGCTGGGAATAAGCAAGAAGAAAAGTGGCAGGGTAAATACCTCATAACTTATGAACTCATTTCAAAAACCGTTCATAGAATCTATGAAATGGATAAGCAAGGAAAGAATTTTGAGATTGTGGGCCTTGAAGAAACTTATTATAGAAATTTGGAGGTAGGCGGGTTTAACCTGAAATTGGGAGGAAACCTCGACAGGGTAGATCGTGTAGGAAATGTTGTGCGTATTATAGATTATAAAACAGGTGCCGACCTTACAACCGTTCCTAATATGGAAAAACTAATGGAGGGAAAGCACAAAGGGATTTTTCAGTTGTTGTTTTATTCCTGGCTCTATTATCCCTCTTTAGGGCATCAAGAACAAATAATGCCTCTTTTGTTGAAAACAAGGGAAATATTTAATGGAGATTCCTCTTTTCCCAATGTGAAAATAGCCAAAAAGGAAGTAATCTCAGCAGAGGAGTTACTTGCAGAATTTGAGGATTTACTCAAAAATATTTTTGAAGAGATCTTTGTACACGGAAATTTTAATCAAACAGAAGACCTGAAAACTTGCGAATATTGTGATTTTGCAACAATTTGCAGGAGATAATTGTCATATTAATTATGGATATACCTAAAGATTTTTATAGTTACGATACCGGGAAACCTTTTGAAAGCTGCTTGATATGTGGAACTCATTTACATACCCCTCCACAAAGGTATATGGTGGAAAAATGTATTCGTCGTTATCCGGATTTGAATAGTTTTGATGTCATTTATGAATAT
>JAOUKG010000770.1 GCA_029882725.1 Cyclobacteriaceae bacterium | reverse complement strand
GGTGTGAGTTCTCATCTCTGAAAGCCATTCATTAAATTCTTTTCCCCCAATATTATCTGTATGTCCAGAAATAATTACCTCAAAATTCTCTATATTATTAACGTTTTTAATGAATTCAGATAAGTTTTCTTTCTGTTCATCATCTATATGATAACTACCACCGCTGAAAAAAATGCTTTTTCTTAAAAATTCTTCATCCGCCTTCTGAGTAACAGACTGTGCCCAACCTGAAAAGATTGAAAAAAAAGCAAATGATATTGATAATAAATTAATCATAACAAGTTATAAAGTTAAAAAGAATGATGCAATTATCCATAAAAAGAGGGGGCTGTTTCAAAAGTATTGAAACACCCCCCCTATAAAATGTTTCTACATCAATCAACCCTTAAACACAACTATTTCATGTTTTTATTTATAACTCTAATTATCTCGAATCATTCTTCCTATTTCTTCTTCACAGTATGGAATTTGGTATAAATATCACTATTTACCAGAAATGTTACCTCACCTTCAACTTTAGACAAATCATATGCCCTCGAAAATGACTCCATCTGGCTATCCTCGTGCAAAAGGTTTCCGTTTTTATCAAAAACCTTAACGTTAACAGGCACACCTGTTCTTGATTCAACCTGAAGCTTATACTTCTCCTGATCCCTTAATTTGAAAAATGATGTTTTTAACTTGGAAAGTTCTTCCCTGTTATAGTCAACTTTTTCAATAATCGTACCGTTAGCATCCTCAATTTCAAATGTATAAACACCATTTTCCAAGCCTGCCACATTGATGGGTTGTATAAATCCATCCGTTTTATAAACTCTGAAGTCGTAAATCAACCTCCCCCTCTCATCGAAAATTTTCACCTTCACGGTACTAATTACATCACTCTCATAACATAGTTTAATCTTATTATAAGACTTAACTACCGCCACGTGCGACTCGGTCCCAACCAACAAAGGACTGTTCCCGGCAAAAGAAGAGGCACTAACTATTAATGCCGCCAAAATAATAGATAAAGCTTTCATTTTATTATAATGTTTGCCCTTCATTATAAAAACGAAAACTGTATAATCTAGGTTTTAAAAACAAATAATTTTAATTACAAGTGGATATTTATTTATATAAAAGGCGTTTTAACTTTTTTTTTGGCTTTAATATATGAAAATTTATTAAAAAAAATTTTTAGCTAAAATAGTATAAAATTTTTTTTTAATTGTAAATAGAAAACCACTCTTTCGAGTGGCTTTCTATATTAAAACTAAACCTAATTATTGACTTAAATCCGGATTAAATTGCTAACCCTTTGCCTTCAACCTCACAAGAATATTTAAAAAATTTTCACTTGTTCACAAAAGAGTATTTCTTGGCTCCTATTCGTATTATATTCTGTTTTTTTAATGCTCAACAACATGGTATGCAGAATAGATATCACTTTTCACTGAGAAAGTGGCTTCACCGTCGAGTTGAGACAGATCGTATTTCCTTGTAAAGGATTTGTCGTGTTTTTCCACAAATAAAACAGTGCCATTCATATCATATATTTTAACTTCAACGGGTGTTCCGGTTTTATTAACAACTTGAAGACTGTATTTTCCCTGATCTTTTAATTTATAGATAGAAGTTTTCAATGGAATAAGTTCTTCTTTATTATAATTCACTTTTTCAATTATTGTTCCATTAGCATCTTCTATTTCAAAAGTATAAATGCCACTTTTTAGCCCTGACATATTTATAGACCTATAAAACCCTTCTGTTTTAAAAACTTTGAACTCTCCAAGTAATATTCCCTTTTGATCTATAATCCGAACTTTAACTGTACCACTTTCATCACTTACGTAATACAATTTAATCTTGTTATAAGATTTAACGAGTGCAACCTGAGACTCCGCCTTGACTGGTAACGAACTGTTAGCAGCGAAAGCAAATGAACTGATGGCAAACACCATCATCAGAATAGATAGTTTTTTCATTTTATTTTGAGTTTTGACCTTTCATATAACAGACTGCTTTACACATACAAAAGTTGCTATGGCAAACACGTTAATGATAAGTGGTTTATTAATAATCTTAATTGGTTTAAAAATAACCTAACTGGAAAGTATATATGAACATGTATAAATAGCTTTTTACTCAAAATCAGATTATCTTTTATTAAACCATTTTATCATTTTAGAGTTTTAATAATTATATTCAAACAAAAGATCTTTTTCATGTATTTAATTTGTTAGTAACTATATAAAAAATGGATGGATATAAAGAAAAAGAAATAATTACACTGGGATCAGGGTGTTTTTGGTGTACAGAGGCAGTCTACAAGGAGACCAGAGG
>JAOUKG010000771.1 GCA_029882725.1 Cyclobacteriaceae bacterium | reverse complement strand
AAATTTTTTAAGGTACTGGACCTTGGAGAGGTGCCAACGGGGTGGAATTCTAAAAAGTATGCTTTAAATGAGGGGATTAAGAAATCCAGGTACCAGTATTTATTGTTTACAGACGCAGATTGTATACCGGAAAGTGACAAGTGGATTGCTTCTATGTCGCAAAACACTTCATTCTCGGATATAGTTTTAGGAGTAGCTCCGGTTAGGAAGCGTAAGGGTTTTTTGGGTTTGTTTATTCAGTACGAGAATTTTATGACGCACCTTCAAATGGTTTCCCTTTCACTTGCAGGAATGCCTTATATGGGGATAGGTAGAAATTTACTTTACAATAAGGGGGTTTTTAATAAATACAATGGGTTTGAAGGTGTTGAAAGTGTAACAGGAGGAGATGATGATTTATTAATTAATAAATGGTCGAATAAAGAAATTATTTCAGTGAATATTGAAAAAGAAGCCAGGGTAAATACATATGGAAAAGAGACATGGAGAAGTTTCTTCAGGCAAAAGCTGCGACACCTTTCTGTGGGTAAAAAGTATAAGTTGAGGCACATTGCAATTTTAGGAAGTTTTATAGCCAGTAAGTGTTTATTTTGGTTGTGTGTATTGTACCTGTTGATTACCGGGTGGGAACCCTATTTGGTTATTCTGTCTATTGTGTGTCTTCTAATGTTTGTATTGCCCGTAACATGGGATGCAAAAGTTAAATTTAACAGTAAATTCAATATACAATTACTGTTGTTTTTAGATTTTGTATATGGGCTTTATTATATTACAACCTCAATAGCGGCTTTATTTGTAAAACGTATTAAATGGACATAAAAAAGGAATTTTCCGAAAAGGCACTGCAGGATTTCGATCTAATAGATCGGGCAGTGAATAATCAGGATCAGCAGGCTTACGGAAGTCTTATGTCCAGGTATAAAAGGCCCGTTTACCACATGATCTTGAAAATGATTAGAAACGTGGATGACGCAGAAGATTTGACTATCGAAGCATTTGCAAAAGCCTTTAAAAACCTTTCCAAATTTAAAAAGGATTATACATTCAGTACTTGGTTGTTTCGAATTGCCACAAACAACACAATCGATTTTATAAGGAAGAAAAAACTGGATACAATGAGCCTTGATACATCCTATACAGATGAAGGCGGGGAATCAGTTCAGATTAATATTCCCGATGATAAATTAAATCCTCAGGAAGAGGCAATTAAAAGTCAGAAAGTTGAGCTAATGCGATATTTTGTAAATAAATTGCCGGCAAAATATCAAAAACTTGTTCGCTTGAGGTACTTTAAAGAATTTAGTTACGAGGAGATTGCAACAGAACTAGATGCACCTCTTGGAACAATTAAGGCACAATTACATAGAGCCAGAGAATTGATGAGTGATCTTGTGAAGGATAAAAAGGAACATATATAGTGGCTGCAACTGAAGTATTTAATCATTTTTCTGAACTTTCCCCCAATCAAAAAAAACAGTTTGATCAACTTTTTGAATTGTATTCAGATTGGAATGAAAAGATAAATGTGATATCCAGAAAAGATATCAGTAATTTATATTTAAATCATGTTTTGCATTCATTGGCTATTGCGAAAGTGATTAATTTTAAACCAGGCACCAAAGTGTTGGATGTGGGAACTGGAGGTGGCTTCCCGGGTATTCCACTTGCCATATTTTTCCCCGAAACTACATTTCATATGGTAGATAGTGTTGGAAAAAAAATCAAAGTAGTAGATGCCGTTTCTGAGGCTTTGGAATTAAAAAACACACTTACGACTCATGGAAGAGCCGAGGCCATTGATGATCAATTTGATTTTGTGGTGAGTAGGGCAGTAACTCGTTTGGATGTCTTCTCAAAGTGGGTTCACGGTAAATTTCTCAAAAACTCTTTTAATGAAATCCAAAACGGAATTTTATACCTAAAAGGGGGGGACTTTAAAGATGAACTGAGAGGGGTTAAATATAAGTTATATCCTATTGAACCCATGTTTGGAAACGAATTTTTCAAAGATAAATACGTGGTACACCTTCCTCGTTAGCGTTAAATCCGGGTTTAATGCCGTTAAGTTAAGGGATTAAACATATTTATGACCCCAGAGGGGTCACCCAACAATAACCCCGGGTCAAATTTCCGACTTGTTGGAAATTTGACCCGGGGAAAAAGGCACGAAGCGACAATCGACCCTGTAGGGGTCGCCTAAATCGTTATGCAATCAATCTTGGTATTGAATCTTCATTGGGCGACCCCTACAGGGTCGGTTGTATAATCACATCTTTCACCGCGTCTTCGACACGGTGACCCCTACAGGGTCATTGGCGTTGCTAA
>JAOUKG010000769.1 GCA_029882725.1 Cyclobacteriaceae bacterium | reverse complement strand
TGTGTTTATCAGAAAGTTAGAGAGCGCAGGATACTTTGGTTCCATAAGTTATTCTGTATTTCTCCCGGCGGTGGCTATGGTTTGTAATTCAATTGCCAACAGATTCATCAGAAAAGATGAAACCCTCGTTCGTGAGTCTGACCGTTTAAGGTAGTTCGATACTGAATTAAGAATTAATCTCTGCCAAACTGTCATATTATTCTTTTGTTTTCTCATGTGGAACAATACTTGATTAATGGGTAATCATTATTGTTAAATGTAAAAACTGAAAATATGTCGGTAGTAGAAGAAAAAGGGACCATCTCAATTAATACTGAGAACATCTTTCCCATTATCAAGAAATTTCTTTATTCGGATCATGAAATTTTCCTAAGGGAATTGGTAGCCAATGCAGTTGATGCGACTCAAAAGTTAAAAAGACTTGCTTCCCTTGGCGAATATGCAGGAGAGTTAGGCGATACTTCAATTGAAGTGAGCTTTGACAAAAAGAAAAAAACCCTTACAGTAAAAGACCGTGGTATCGGTATGACTGCTGAGGAAATCAAAAAATACATCAATCAAATTGCTTTTTCTGGTGCAACTGAGTTCGTTGAAAAATTCAAAGGAAAAGAAGATGTGCAGGACATTATAGGAAAGTTTGGATTGGGCTTTTACTCCTCCTTTATGGTGTCCCAAAAAGTGGAGATTCAATCGCTTTCCTTCCAGGATGGGTCTGAACCTGCAGGATGGGATTGTGATGGTTCTACGGAATTTCGAATTTTCGAAGCGAAAAAGAAAGACAGAGGTACTGAAATTATTTTACATATTGCTGATGACTCAGAAGAATTTCTGGATGAAAGCCGTATTAAAGGCATTTTAGATAAGTATTGCAAATTTATGCCTGTAACCATTAAATTTGGACAGGAAGAGAAGTCAGTACCTGATGGAAAAGACAAAGACGGTGAAGATAAATTCAAAACCGTTAAAACTGATAGAATCATAAATAACCCAAACCCTTTATGGGTACAAGCTCCTTCCGATCTTAAAGACGAAGACTATTTAAGTTTCTATAAAGAACTCTATCCATTTTCTGAAGATCCACTTTTCTGGATTCATTTAAATGTAGATTACCCTTTCAACCTTACAGGAATTTTATACTTTCCAAAGGTTAAAAACGACTTTGAATTAAATAGAAATAAAATTCAATTGTACAGCCGCCAGGTGTTTATTACTGATGAGGTAAAAGATGTTGTACCCGAATTTTTGATGCTATTACATGGAGTTATTGATTCTCCCGATATTCCTCTTAACGTTTCCAGAAGTTATCTGCAATCTGATAGTAATGTAAAGAAAATCAATTCACATATCACTAAAAAAGTAGCTGATAAACTTTCAGAACTTTATAAAAAAGACAGGGAGTCCTATGAGAAGAAATGGGATGACATTGGGCTTTTTGTAAAATACGGATCGATTAGTGAGGAGAAATTTTATGATAAAGCAAAAGATTTTGTTCTGTTCAAAAACACCGATGGAAAATACTTTAATATCACAGAATATTCTGAAAAAGTAAAAGAAACACAAACCGATAAAGACGGAAACGTAATATTTCTTTATGCTACAGATACAGGAAAGCAAGACAGTTATATACAAGGTGCTCTTGATAAAGGCTTTGATGTATTGCTTATGAATGGAATGCTGGATAGCCATTTCATTAACCACTTGGAACAAAAACTCGAAAAAACACAAATAAAAAGAGTAGATGCAGATACCACCGACAAATTAATTGACAAGGGTCTGGAAATTGAAAGTGTCCTCACAGATGCAGAAAAGGAAGAGATCAAAAAATTATTTGAAGAATGTTCAAGTAACAAAGGCGCCATGGTGCAAGTTGAATCACTTTCACCAGAAGATCTTCCTGCGGTAATTACTCAATCTGAATTTATGAGAAGATACAAAGAAATGGCAAAATCGGGCGGAGGTGGAATGCCCATGTTCGGGGATATGCCAGACTCCATAAATTTAGTTATTAATGCTAACCACAACCTTATTTCAGGAATACTCAAGAAGAAAAAAGAAGAATCCAAAAAGAAAGTTGCCAAACAAATATGGGATTTGGCATTATTGTCTCAAGGAATGTTGTCGGGCAAAGACCTAACCGAATTTATTAGGAGAAGTACAGGGTTTATATCGGAAAAATAAAAGAACCGACTTTTTCCTACACTATTGACAGGCCATTAAATTAATATTTAATGGCCTGTATTTTTACGTCAACTGCAGGTTTCACCTGATCTGCCTTAGAATAAGTAGGGCATGTTTTTTGAGTACAAGCTGAAACACCTAGTGCAACGATGGC
>JAOUKG010000049.1 GCA_029882725.1 Cyclobacteriaceae bacterium | reverse complement strand
ATGTTCATTCTACAGGTACTTAGGTCGTGCTGAAAGACACGAAAAATTTGATTTTTTATACAATATAGCCCTTTCTACCCAAACAGCTTTTCAGCAAGCTCTACATAAGATAAGAATAATTTTTGTGGTTTAGATATTTTGAGATTCTTTATTTCTACAATCCAAAAAATGGAAGTGCCGAAAAACGCTGAAAACTTTACTATTTAAATATTTGGAGTGTTTTTCAGGAATAAATATCAGATAGGGAGCAGATCCGGAGGAAATGTGCAGAGAGTGATGAAAACAAGAAAAATGGATAATGGATAATGGATAATTGATAATTGATAATTGATAATTGATAATTGATAATTGATAATGGGGTAGAAAGGGATGTCCATCCGGTCCTTTAAATATGGGGGAGAAATAAAAAAAGCAACAGATGTGGGAGGGTGAGGATACAGAGGAAATGTGCAGAGAGTGGTGAAAACAAGAAAAATGGATAATGGATAATTGATAATTGATAATGGGGTAGAAAGGGATGTCCATCCGGTCCTTAAAATATGGGGGAGAAATAAAAAAAGCAACAGAAGTGGGAGGGTGAGGATATGGAGGAAATGTGCAGAGAGTGGTGAAAACAAGAAAAAAGATAAATTATAAAGTATAAAAGATAGAGGATAATGCGATGCAACTCTTCGGGAAGGAGACGCCCTCGGTAAAAGGTCATTCAGCTATGGAGCGCTGGTCCGGACGTCCGTCCGGTCCTTCCCGTTTGGGGGAGAGGCGAAAAAGCAACAGACGTGGGAGGGTGCAGATCCGGATGTCCATCCGGAGAATAGGGCAATCGGAGTGTGCGGGTATTAAAGAGTAAAAACGAAAAGTATTTAAGTTATAAATAGGTTGAAATTATAGAAAAGGAGAAAATAATGAATATAACAAAGATTTATTGTTTAGATTTAAAAGGTGGGGGTTATAGATAATGTTTCAATATTGTGCATTAACTTTAGCTTAACCGTTAGCCATCATTATGGAACTTGAAGAGATAAATAAATATCTAAATGATTTTTCAGATAAATATGATTTAATCAATGAAGCGATTAAGTCCTGTAAAATCGCAATGAATAATTGCTTCAAGGACGACAAAGAAGGGCTTGGCGGCTTTTCGATTGATGAAATTATCTTATTGTTTGACCATCAAGAGGTAGTGTTCAAACACTCATTTAGAAGCACGCCAATCGTAAAAACCCAGATTGGACTTTATAAAAAAGAAAAAGATGAAGTCTATTTAGAAGGACATGAGCCAATAGGTTACTACATTTTGGATTGTGATTCAAGTGGCGAAACCTTTGATGATTGGTTGATAATTAGTGAAGAAAAAAATAATCAAATGGACTTCATTTATCCATTGCAGAAAATGAACCAAAGTCTCCCTATGGAATATTTGAGACGTAATTCACCAAACTATGAATATGTCAGTTATGTAAATCATGTGATTTCATTCTACCAGGCAAAACAATATGAATCATGTCAATGGTTTATTAAACGAGCTTTTGAATTCATTGATAAAAATACAATTCCAGAAAAAGGAACAGAATACTTCAAAAAGAGCAGGAAATTTATGATTCAGTTAATTGATTACATGGATGAATGTGGGTTATTAAATGAAGAACTAAAACCCAAATTGGAAAAATTGGGAGTGTTAAAAACGAATGGCTAACAAAATGTATAGTGAATACGCTTTCGAGCTGCTTTCAACTTTCTCGGCAATTCGATCTTTAGTGACATTGGAAAGTTCAAGCGCACTCACCATACATAAACGTTAGGCAATATAGTATGAGAGCATTTAAAATATTATTAATCACCCTTTTTCTGAATGTTACTTTTAACTCAATTGGACAGACTTCATATAATACTGAATCGAAAGACTCTTCAAATATTTACTATTTTTCATTGCTTAAATATTGCGACTATCTGGACAAATTGGATTCTCAACCTAGTATAATTTACATCGAGCGCAATTATTTAATAACAGATAAGCTTCCATCTCGAATAAGAAATTATGAATTAAAATACTTTGACCAACGTGATGTAAAAAGGTTTCTAAAAGGGAAAAACCAGATGACCTTAGTTCGGATTGTTTCACTTAGAGTGAACGAAGACAGCTTTTTTGTAAATGTGATTCCTTTTACTGTTAGCTACAAAAAGAAAAACTTTAATTACTTAAATGGAGGTGGATTAGGAGTAAAATTTGAGTTTGACGTAGAGCTAAATGGACTAATATTCAAATCAGCAGAAATGGGAGAAATATGAAACATTGCCTAATCGAGTAGACGGCTGACGGTCAAATGACCGCCAGTGCGCCTCTTACACCACCGTACGTACGGGTCTCGCCCACCCTACAGGCCGACTCATTGCTAAAAATGTTCACTGAACATTTTCTTAACGCTATGCTCCAGTTCATCAAATCAGACTTTCACTTTAAGGTAGTAATCCATCATACTTTCGTACTCTCGTTTTCTTAGTCGAGCCAAGGTTATGCTAGTTCCCAAAATAGGGCTTTGGGCTACTGCCCAGCCTCCCATACGAGTTCTACTCCATACGTAAGCCATGCCACGCTCTATCCCTAAGTAAATGAGGTTTTTACGTTTCCTGTCCGGCTTTTTCTCCCGAACCATCGGGACCAAATACAATAACGAAGTCGATTTCGGAGCCACTCATCGAGTTTCTTGATTTTGTGGTGGATACTTGCCAAACGGAAGTTGTTCACCCATCCTCGATATACTTCTTTGAGTTTTCTGATTCTTTCCTCGAATTCATCAGTACCGGAATTTGTAGTTCTGCTTCCTTAAGTCCTAACTTCACAGTTAACAACTTTGCCGCTTACTAACGGACTTCACCAACTTGTCTGTAAGGGACTTGCAACCCTCTGGATAATCTAACTATATTTCCTTCTGAAATATAGTTGTGCCATGCTGGGCACACACAATGTATATGAAATCATAGCCGTTTGGTGGGTCATCATAGCTCTCTCCTACTTGACAGATCGCCAATCCTCGGATTGGCTTAGTGGTAAATTGAACTTATATTGCCATCTAAACGCTACAATTCATATACGGGCGTTGTGTTTCATACAGGAAAGGCCAACCGCACAAATAGCACATTTGGTTTTTGCCGACACAAAAGCAAACGCTGAAAAACCAAAAGAGCTATTTTTTGCCAACGCTCAACAGAAATTGAGGAAACCCGCAATTGAATAAATTGAAAATGAAACTAATACGTCATGTATGGGAGAGCTATTGGTTATTGAAAATTATCACAATTAAATCGCCAAAGCTATGCTTTAGTATTTTTTTGATTAAATTTATTGTAAAACATAGCTTTGGCTAAGGTTTGGAGGTTGGATCGGGGGTTTCCATTCGAGCTGGCCCAACCGAAAGTTTAGCCTGGCCGTTGGCAATAATTATAAAAAGGCGAGAATGAATCAAACCAAACAAATTATCCTATTTTTCTTTATTATCAGTTTTATAATTAATTCCTGTAAGGACAAGAAATCAAGTATTCAAAAACCAAATGAGAGTGCAATTGAAATACAGGTAGATTCTAAAGTAAAACCATTTATAGAAGATTCTCTAATTGCTGGAGCAGTAATCGGAGTTGCCCAAAATGGCAAAATTAAATTTCTCAAATCTTATGGTTTTTCTGATTTAGAGAAAAAGACGACTCTGGAAACGAACGCTATTTTTCCAATTGCATCAGTAACCAAAACATTTACGGCAATCGCCATAATGCAATTAGGGGAAAAAGGTTTTATTAATTTGGATGATAATATTAATAAATTTATTGATTTTGACACAAAAAACAAAACAATTACTATAAGGCAGCTATTAAATCACACATCAGGAATCAAGGACTATACTGAGTCTGATATTCCAAGTAAATTGCAAGAGGAAGGCTATTCATCAGATAATCTACTTCGTCTATTGGAAGAAAAAAAGGATGATTTTGAACCAGGGAATTCAATGGATTATAATAATTCGGGATATTATTTATTGGCTTTAATAATTGAAAAAGTAACAGGTTCAACTTATGAGGAATATTTGATTGGAAACATATTTCAACCATTAGACATGAGAAATATTAGTAACTGTTATTCAGCTTCAATATACTCAAAAATAGTAGGTGGATATAATATGAATAAAAATGGATATCTCAACCTAGCAGAGCTGGGAGATTTTAAAATGGCGACAGGAGCTGGTTCTATTTGCTCAACTGTTGAGGACTTGTTAAAGTGGGAAATTGCTTTTCACAATTCAAATAGACTTTTAGAAAAAAAGAGCTACGAAATAATGACAACTGCTAATAAATTGGTAAATGGTGGTTTTACACATTATGGATTAGGAATTGAAATAAATCAATATAATGGAAATAAAGTATTTTCTCATAATGGGGTAATCGAAGGGTATTTATCGGACACAAGATATTTTCCGGAAACCGATTTAACAATTGTTACTTTAATAAATACATTAGGTCAGATAAAGCCTTCAAAGATTTCCAATACAATTGCCAATTACTTTATTGATAAAATAAATCTCACTAAACCATTTGAAGGTAATCTTGCTAATTTAGAAGGGAGTTACACTGGATTAGTTATGGGTAACAAACTCAAAATGGATATTCTTGTAGAAGATGGAAAACCATTTCTTGAAAGTCGAGGTAACAAAACTCAACTACAATATATCGGACAAAATACTTGGCTTGCGGAGGACGGGTATACTTATGAATTTATGGAAAGCAAAATGCAGATTAACTCACCTAAGTTGAGTATAATATTTAACAAATCAGAATAAAACTATTGCCAATCGAGGTACTGTCTTATAAAGCAAGCAATAACATAAAACTTTTTATTAACTTTGAGATAGCTAAAAGAGAGCCTCAAGCGATTCGTTGCACGGGAGTTCATCTTGTTTAGCCCCTTTTTTTGGGCTACTTCTTTTTTGTCTCCTTCGGAGCCAGCCGAAAAGAGAGGCTTAAGATCTTCATTACTGGAAGTCTCATTTCCTATAAAACAGCAAATTGAATTTCACCAAATTTTCGCAATTAACTTTCCCCACTTTTGGTTAATATTTTTTCGTTGAAAATGGTTTTTTCTTTATTCTCCATTCTAAAACTTTTTCCCTCCAGTTTTACTCCTCACATCGAAAGAGCCTGTCAAGTAAAGCGGTCGCCAGCACCTCATCCTCCAAGGTTTCCTCCCATTGTTTCAGAGATTTATTGGTGGATATGATTACCAATGCATGCATTCATAACAGCTTATACAACACCTAGGAATTGACCTGACACTGGTATAGAGTATAAAAAAGGCCTCTCCGCGAAATTCCGTGTGCATTCCGTGTAAATCCGCGATTCAAAGCACTAAAAAGAAGGTCAATGCCACCGGAATTTGTAATATTATCAACATTTTGTGGTATTTTTCATTAATTTTATGGTAAACAAAACAGCACAGGGGT
Source organism: Cyclobacteriaceae bacterium (assembly GCA_029882725.1). Classification (GTDB taxonomy): domain Bacteria; phylum Bacteroidota; class Bacteroidia; order Cytophagales; family Cyclobacteriaceae; genus JAHEMU01. The sequence continues at coordinate 3,891 of JAOUKG010000049.1, read as the reverse complement.
TCAGGGTAGGAGCGAACTTGGGAGCGGGTAATTTTTATTACATAATCAACACCTACTGTTGTGCATAAGCTATAAAAATGAAGATTATACAACTAAATAAATTCGCGGTAGGCGGACAAGAAAGTGGCTTAGAAAGCCCGTATTTGCCATAGCCAAGGTCATAATCTGCAAGCACAAAAACTAAGTGGACAGCAAAATAGAAACATATGATACCCTTTGGAATTTAGTTGACCTTGATACAGAAAATCATAAGGTTAAGGACATTGCAACATTATTTTTAAAAGCAATGAATGATTGGCCTACTATGAATCAAACTCTTATATCGGATTTTATACAAGAATTTAAAACCTATTTCGGAACGCCTTTGACCATTGAGAAATTAAATACGAATAAATTCAACGGACAAAACGCTTGGCAATTAGAAGCAGGAAGCTCAATGGCTGAATTAATAGAAATTTCAACAAGGTTTTGTAACGAATCGGACATTGATAAAATCATAGACAACATTCTTAACCATTACAATAAAGAATTTAACAAGGTGGACTTTATTGCCGAACTTCAATATTTAACAACTGAAGAAGGTGGACGCAAAACACCTGTAAAATCAGGATATAGACCACAAGTTAAATTTGATTTTGATGAAATGCAGACTTCCGGACAACAGACTTTTATTAATAAAGAATGGGTAAATCCCGGTGAGCATATAAAAGCGAAAATAAAGATTGTATCACCAGACCATTTTGCACATACTTTGTCAGAAGGAATGGCATTTGAATTCAGGGAAGGTGCTACAACAATTGGGACTGGTAAAATAGAATATATCGTGAATGAAAAATTAGAAAAGCCAGCAAGTAATCGGGTAGCCGGCTGACGGTCAAATGACCACCAGTGCGACTCTTTCCGCGAAATCCCATTCCTTCCACACCAGCGTATATAAGGATCTCATATAAGGCGGTTCACTGAATTTGGGGTTGGGTTTTTAAGTTGTAAGATGGCATGGATACATAACCTTTCTAATATGTGAGAGGATGATACGCTGGGGCTATGGAGCGCTGGACCGGACGTCCGTCCGGTCCTTCCCGTTTGGGGGAGAAATAAAAAAGCAACCGTCGTGGGAGGGTGCAGACCCGGATGTCCATCCGGAGGAGCTTTGGAGTGGGGGGATAGTAAGGCGTGAATAGGAAAGTATTTAAGTTATAAATAGGTTGAAGTTATAGAAAAGGGGAAAATAATGAATATAACAAAGATTTATTGTTTACCTTTAAAGATTGGATGTGAGTGTTGGGTACAGCATTTACAGATGAGCGATATGGGCAATTCCCCCTTTTACGCGGAAAATGATTACGGTGAGCTAACTTTTTCTGGAAAAATAGAGGAATTAGGACAATTTAAAAAGTATGTTCAGAGCGAAATTTGAAACTTAAAAAAAACGTTAGTTAGGATACGTGTAAGTTGGCGTGAATAGACTACGAAAAAGAATATATAAAGTAAATACTACCTCATTAAAACAAAGTAAATGAAAACCATTCTTACAATTGTAGCCTTACTATTTTCAATTACAATTTTTGGGCAGCAAATGACTTGGGAACAATGGGAAAAAGAATCTCAAACAAATATCAGGTTGCTTCCAAAATATGGGAACATTGAAAAAACAAAAGAGCAGAAAAAGGCTGATGAAGAATTTATTGAGACTATTCTTAAGCAAGACTCTACCCACAGAAAAGGTTCTGACCACTTAATAAATTTAGGATTTCATTACTTATACAAAGACATTAAAACTGCTATGTACAGATTTAACCAAGCATATCTGCTTGACTCAACAAACACAGATATTTATTGGGGTTTTGGTGCTGTTTATATGACTTTGGGGCAAAATCAGAATGCTAAAGAACAATACGAAGAAGGACTAAAGAAAGCTCCTGAAAACACTCACCTTTTAACAGATTACGGAACTTACTTTATGGCTCAGTATTATATTCTTAAACCAATAGAGAAAGATATAGCTCTTCAAAATTTGGACTCAGCTATTACCTACATGACTCAATCTTATAACCTTGACCCAATTAACCAAAATACAACATTTAAACTATCCGTTTTATATTGGAACAAAGGTGACTGTGATAATGCATGGAAATATTATGATGAATGTAAGGCATTTGGTGGACAACCAATTTCAGAAGCGTATACAAAAGACTTAGAAAAGAAATGTAAGCGAAAAAGGAAATAAAAAGGCTGTACAATCGAGAGGACGGCCCCCGATGGAACATTCGTGGGAGCCCTCTTTCCAAAGGAATCCCTGCGGGTCACACCACCGTACTACGGGTCTCGTATACGCAACCAGAGCGGAAAACCGGACGTGACCGCAAGTAATGCCCATAACATTCGCACATGAAATCAGGTGGGAGGTTCGGTGGTTCAGGAAAAGTTTTCACTTTGAACTCGCTCGGGCATTCTTTTATGATTTTTTCAACTAATTTATCACAAAATAAAGTCCGTGCTTAGGTTTGGATAAATTCGGGAGGTTTTCCCTTCTATTTTCTCCACCCGCTTCATGCACCTTGGCGTTGTACACCCTTTGAGAAACCATGAGCAAACCTAAAAACAAACATATAAAAACTAAATTTGAAAATAATTGGATCTCAAAGTCATTAGAAAGTCTAGAAAAGGACATTTGGGGAGAATCTGAATATGATAGTTATTTAGTTACAACTTGCCATAGACTCAGAAAAATACAATTAAAGGATTTCGATATTGAAGACCTGAGAATTATGATCGGTCAAAACATAGGACTAAAATTTTTGATTCCTTTAGCAATTGATAGATTAAAAGAAAACATACTTGCAGAAGGTGACTTTTATGCGGGTGATTTATTGAAGACTGTGTTGACATCAGAGGTAGATTACTGGAGGAAAGACAAGGAAAATTGGAAAAAAACAATTGATTTGTTTAATGACAATATAGAGACATTAAATGACACCGATACTTCTTCAATTATTAGAAAAGAGTGGTTTGATGCTTTTTCTGAGTTTAAGAAATTTAATAGTTAAACTAACACAATAATGAGTTGGGATATTATACTTTTTAATACTAAACAAAAAATAGACTCGATTGAGGAAGTTGATGAGAGCCAACTTGAACCAATTGATTTTTCGCAAATTCTTGAGGGTTCATTTAGTGAAATTGTCAAGGATGATAATCACAGAGAAATAAAAGAAAAGGACTTTTCAATTGACTTTTTTACTGATGAAGAATTAGTAAGTAATAAAATGATTAGTCTTTATGGTGAAAACGGACTTTTTGAATTGATTGAATTAGCTAAAAAGTATGGTTGGCAGATTTTTGATACTGGATTAAATGAAATGATTGACTTAGACGATCCAGGTAAAAATGGATATGAAAATCATAGGAAATATGTTGAACAAATAATGAAGAATAGATAAAAACGGTGTACAACAATGTGTTCATAACAGCTTATACAACCCAGGAATTGACCTGACACTGATATAGAATATAAAAAAGGCCTCTCCGTGAAATTCCGTGTGCATTCCGTATAAATCCGCGATTCAAAGCACTAGAAAGAAGGTCAATGCCATCTTAATTTGTAACGGTATCAACGGCTTGTTGCATTTTCCGTCCGGTCCAGAAAAAAAATCAACTGTCGCGGGAGGGAGCAGATCCGGATGTCCATCCGGAGAATAGGGCAATCGGAGTGTGCGGGTATTAAAGAATAAAAGCGAAAAGTATTTAAGTTATAAATAGGTTGAAGTTATAGAAAAGGAGAAAATAATGAATATAACAAAGATTTATTGTTTAGATTTAAAAGGTGGGGGTTATAGATAATGTTTCAATATTGTGCATTAACTTTAGCTTAACCGTTAGCGAATATATATG
>JAOUKG010000768.1 GCA_029882725.1 Cyclobacteriaceae bacterium | reverse complement strand
GGCCCCGTAGGAGTAATCTTTTGAATTTATTCCCGGTGTAAAGGACTTTAAACCGAAAGCTTTACCTGTCCATAAATTATTGGAAGATGCCAAATTATATTCCAGACCTATATTCCTGTTGTATTCAGAATATTCTTGAAAAGTACTCAGAGGATCATATGTGTAATTTACCGACTGTTTATTATTGATTATTAATCCAATATTTGAACGGCTAAACACTTTTCTTTGTAACGAGATGGTTGTAAAGTTCTGAGCTGGTAATCCAATATCCTCTTGTTTGGCAGTTTGCATATTCATTACTCCAATTCTCCAGTTCTGGTTTATTTTTCCGCTCAAGCGGGCACCATAATGAATTTTGTTTTGAATAATTTGGCTTATAGCCGAATCGTATGAAATACCTATTCTCCTTGAAAAAAATGGCCGGATGTTATCAAATCCAAAATTTGCAAATAAATCAGCGTTTTCTAGAAAAAACTGCCTTTTTTCAGGAAAAAAGAGTTCAAACCGGTCCAGGTTAGTCACCTGTCTGTCTACTTCAACTTGTGAAAAATCCGGATTTACAGTAAGATCCAGGTTCAAACTACTGGTAACGGCTACCTTCGCATCCATACCTACATCAAAATTTCCCTGAGGGGCTGTGTTGTTTTCGTAATTTTTTGATCCCCCACCCAATACATAAGGTATAAGTGAGATGTTGTTATTGCTGGCTGGTGGAGGAGCATCCCATTGTAAGGTTCCTGTGTAGGCAAGGGATGCAGAGGGAAACTGCCTCGGAACCGGAGCCCAGGCAGATTTTTCTGTCGATTTTAAATCCAACCTGCTGAAGTTTATACCCCATTTCTGGATTCCTTTTTTATACCGAATTGATTTGAAAGGAATAGCAAGTTCAAAGATGTATTTGTCAGAGTATTGAGTAACTTTTGAAAACCATTTATTGTCCCAGGAAAGGTTGGCAGATCCTCCCTGAAAGAGCATACCGTCCCATTGTGCTCCGGCTGCATTTGTGCCGAACGTATAACCGTTGGTTTGGTCATCAAAGGGATCCATAAAAAAGATGAAGTTGTCATTCTTCCCGAAAGACCAATCCCTTCTCAAAGATTCCACTATATATTCTTGATTTTCAGGGTGATGGCACACAACAATCATATATATAAACTGGTCGTCGTAGGCCATTCTCACTTCTGTTTTTACTTTTGCAAAGTTGGTGTCCATGGGAAGTATGCTGTAAAAATCACCGGCAATTGAGGCGTTTTTCCAGGTTTCTTCATTCATTTTACCATCAATTTCTATTTGTTCTGTAGTTTTTTGAATATTCAGAACGTAATTATCATTTATTTTCTGACTATAAAGATTGGCTGTAATTAATAGGGAGGAGGCTAAGATAATGGCAAACTTCTTCAAGAATTCTAATTTAATTTATCAACAACACATTTGAACTCGCAAATTTCCCCCAGAAGTTCATCATAATAAAACCATTCATGTAATATCGATAAGATACCATTTATAAATATGTGGGGTGAATTGTTGGGATAATCATGTATTTTAGCATTTCAAATTTATATATTATGAGATCATTATACCTATTGATATTGGGGGTGTTGTTCACTTTTTGTGGAGATAATAAAACTCAGGAAACCCCCGAAGTAGCCCTTTGGAAAGATCAGGCAGAAAAAATTACAGTAAAACGAGATAAATATGGGATTGCTCATGTTTTTGGTAAATCAGATGCCGATGCTGTTTTTGGGATGATATATGCCCAGTGTGAAGATGATTTTAATAGGGTTGAAATGAATTACCTAACGGCCTTGGGGCGTTTGGCAGAGGCAGAGGGGGAAGAGGCCATTTATAATGATGTTCGTCAGAAGTTATTTATAGATGATGATGAATTGAAGGAGATGTATAATACTTCCGAGGAGTGGTTAAAGGATTTAATGGATGCCTGGGCTGCAGGTATTAATTATTTTCTCTACGTTCATAAGGATGTAAAACCGAAAGTCATTACCTATTTTGAACCCTGGATGGCTTTATCTTTTTCGGAAGGTAGTATAGGTGGTGATATTGAATCTGTTTCTTTGAAGGATTTAAAAGATTTTTATGAAAACAAAGAAGTAGCGGCCTTGAGTTCTTCGTTTTATCAATCAGAACCTTGGGAAAAGTTTATTGAAGAGCCAAGAGGGTCTAACGGAATTTCAATTTCCCCAAAAAACACAAAAGATGGTAAAACTCTGTTTTTGATAAACCCCCATACTTCCTTTTTCTTTAGAGATGAAATTCATGTAATCAGTGAAGATGGTCTTGATGCATATGGGGCTGTGACTTGGGGACAATTTTTTGTG
>JAOUKG010000767.1 GCA_029882725.1 Cyclobacteriaceae bacterium | reverse complement strand
CCTGGCTCATAAATGGGGAGATCTATATTTTGATGATCTGGGTTTTGAAAGAAAATACGATGCAAAAAGAGCCTATGGTCAAAGTAAACTTGCCTGCCTCATGTTTGCCTACGAACTGCAACGCAAGTTCAAAGCAAAAAAATACCAAACGAAATCGTTAGCTGTTCATCCAGGAATTTCCTACACCAATTTATTTAGTAATACCTCCTTTTTAATAAGAAAATCGACAGAATTTCTCACCTCCTCCCTTTTTCAAGATGCAGCTCAAGGAGCCTTACCGACTCTTGCTGCTGCATTGGATCCTACCTTTTTAGGAGGCGAATATATTGGTCCGGGAGGATTTCAGGAATTTAGGGGAAAACCAAAGGTAGTTACGTCGAACAAAAACTCCCGAAATAAGCAAAAGGCCCAAATGCTTTGGGAAAGGTCAGAAAAGCTAACGGGATATACATATTTCCAATAATCTTCCTTGCCTACTCCCGAAACTTTGGGAGCTGTAAATCAATCACTAAGCAAAATCTTCTCTTTATGTCTCCCCTTAGCTAAACTGCCTTGAACTAATGAAAAATAATCACACTCAAGCCAGAAAGTTATTCGATTTAAGTGTTTAATAAACGGCTAATTAGGGGAATCTTTTTTAAATTACACCGGGGAGGGGACGATGCTATTTCCCTATAAAATTATCGTCATAACTCAAAATTTCCGTGCTAATTCTCCTGAAAATAAACGTTTATTTTTTTAATTCTCATTATACGTCCTGTTACATAAACCGGGTTTTGCTGTAAATATTAACTCGGTTATATTGCTACTCATGCAACTTGATCGATTTTTTTACGTCTGTGATTTACAAGTCCTTAGTCCGTAAACTAACGTAATAATTTCATGCTCAAAAACTACCTGATAATTGCCTACCGAAACTTACTGAAAAATAAAGTATTTGTATTTATTAATATAGTTGGGCTGGGAGTAGCTATTGCTTCCTCTATAGTTGCCTATTTAAATTACGATTTTAATGAGGGGTTTGACGTCGAGCACATCAATGCCCCTGAAATTTACAGGGTCAACTCATCGCGTGAATTCAACGGGCGAACTACCACTTACGGTCTTGCTCCCAAAGGTATGGGAGAAATGATCAGACAAAATATTCCTGAACTTACATCCGTGGTGAGGATAACACCCGGTGGTGGAAATATTCGTATTGACGAAGATTTGTTTTCTTCCAATATCACCTATGTTGACGAGGAATTTTTCAACATGTTTACTTTCGATATAACAGGTTCTATTGATCTTAAAAACAAGTCGAACATTTATATCAGTGATAAAATAGCCAACAAGTATTTTGGCAGTGACGATCCTATAGGAAAGATAATTACCCATGTGTTGCCCGACAGGGTAAAAGATTATACCGTGGCCGGAGTTTTCATTAAAAAACCGGGAAATTCAAGTTTTGCTGATGTTGAAACAATTACGAATTATGAAAATTTCTTTGAGGTAAACCCGGATACCAAAATCAACGAATGGAATAGTTGGAACTTAACATTTATACAATCTGCAAATCCAAATATAAAGGACGTCATGGCCGGTGAGATGGTAAAAATGATTGAACCTCAAAATCTGGCAAGGGAAGATTATCAGATCACCAACTATTATCTTGATCCTCTTCCCGGAATGGCCAAACGTACTGAAAGTGATGATATTGGCGTCTTTTTATTACGACAAGGAATCCCCGGACCTGCTGTTTCAGTACCATTGATTATGTCGGGCCTATTGCTTCTGTTGGCGTGTTTTAATTTTACCAATTCAAGTATTGCCATTTCCGGGAAAAGATTAAAAGAAATTGGCCTTCGAAAAGTAATGGGTGGTTTACGCAGTCAACTGGTTTTTCAGTTTTTGACTGAAAATATTCTGTTGTGTTTTATGGCTCTTTTAGTAGGTCTTGTTCTGGCTGAATTTCTGGTACCTGTTTATTCTGAAATGTGGCCATTTCTTGATTTGAGCTTGAGCTATAGCGAAAATTCAGGCCTGATCATTTTCCTGATTGGAATATTGTTCCTCACCGGTTTTATTGCGGGAAGCTATCCCGCATTTTATATTAGTAAATTTGAGCCTACAAGCATTTTGAAAAGGACAGAAAAATATGGTGGGGCCGGTATTTTGTCTAAGGTATTACTGGTTTTTCAATTTACCATCTCGCTACTGGCAGTGATCTTTTCAGTGTCTTTCATCCAAAATGCTAACTATCAGCAAAATTTTGATTTAGGGTACACTTCCGATGGAGTGGTTCACGTTCAATTTAATACCAGAAATGAATATGATGTTTTTAGAAATAAGGTGGAACAAAAC
>JAOUKG010000048.1 GCA_029882725.1 Cyclobacteriaceae bacterium | reverse complement strand
TCTACGGTAACATGCGTTCGAAAGGGTCTATCCCGAGACCACCCAACTAAATCCATCAGACCCCAATTTCGTTATGCGTGTAAGTCCATTTTAATTTTCTTGCGGTGCTATCAATTGTTAGCCGGCTGAATGCTATCCGCTGGTAAAGTCCATGTGACCATCATTCACCGGGTGGTCGGCCATCTGTTTGCATTTGTGTTGGTAAAAGTCAAATCCGTCTTACACTACTATCCATTAGTAGTATTTTCCGGTGGGGGATATCGTTTTTGTCCAATTTTGCAGCACGTCCAGGGCATCGAAAACGTAATCCCCTCCTATTTTCTTATCTGAGGATCCGCTGGCTATCCACCGAAATCAAGTCCGGAAGTATCAATTATTAACAGCCGGAAAGTTGTCCCCAGATCAAGTCTGATTTTGCGGGTTTTATTGGTAATTAATCTTGTCCTTTTTAAAAGTCTTAACCGCCGTTGATTTTACGAAGCAGGACGTCCTGAAAGTCCTCGCGGGGAAGCATTGGCCACAACGTAGTGCTTTCTGTATTGATTTATTATTAGCAAACGCGTATTGAATATAGGTACATTATATGTTAAGAATCTAATAAATTTTTAATTTTATTAAAATCTTTAGCCGCTACATGTGTATAAATCTCCGTTGTTTTTAGAGAATTATGACCCAATAATGCCTGTATATTGCGTAAATCAGTGCCGTTATCAAGAAGATGTGTCGCAAAACTATGACGAAGCATATGGGGCGTAACTTTCTTTTTAATACCCGACTTTTTCGCAGTGTTTTCAATGATCTGACGAATACTTGATGCCGAATATGGACCCCCGGAAGGCGACTCAAATAGCCATTTGGAAGGACGCCACTCTTTGTAATATTCCCTTAAATCTTTTAATAAACTGTTAGCGAGTAAAGTGTAACGATCTTTATTGCCCTTCGCTCCTTCAACTCGTATCAACAACCTCTTACTGTCAATATCTGTTAACTTCAGATTTATGAGCTCACTGCGACGTAATCCAGCAGAATATAATAAGGCAACTATACACTTATGCTTTATGTTAGGAGTGTTTTTTATCATCAAAAGTACCTCCTCTTTTGAAATTACCTTGGGCAATTTATGCTCCTTTATGGGACGCTCAATTTCATAATACCTATTGGGCATGTCCAAAACAATCTCAAAATAAAACTTAATGGAATTTATGGCTTGATTAATATAAGAGTTCGACGAACCTTTTTTGACCAATAAGGAAAGGTATTCCCTGATGTCATTCTCATTTAATGAATTAATCTCCTGATCCTTGTAATGGTTAATGAATTTTTCAAAACATCCCACATATACTTTTATCGTACTCGCTGAATATCGCTTCAACTCAAGCTTTTGAAGGTATTCACGAGGACAAAACCTCCATCCGTTTCTAGGTTTTCTTTTTTCCACCCAACTTATATCTCCCTTTTCATTTCCTTTCGTGGCTATAGGTTTATTCTTTAAAAAATACCTGTTATTTATCCACGCAACTCCCCTAAAAAGTTTATAAATAGAAGAAAGGTTTTCAGGTGTATTTTTGACGTATACTACCTGATGTTCAGCACTCCAACTTACCCCCGGCAGTTCCTTGACTAAAGCCTGAATTACTTTATTGGGATAAAATAATAAGCCAATACATTTCTCATCCTGGATAAGAAAATGACGTAATGTGATGTTATGTAATTTTTCCATGGACAATAATTGGAAAAATAGCCGTTTCAAACGGAAGTATATATGTATAATATCCGTATAATAACCACATAATATACTGCTATGAAAATATGTCCGGTTTGTGGTAATTCAGTCAAAGGAAGAAAAGATAAAATCTATTGCTCCGAGTATTGTAAATCCGCAGCCCAGTACGAAAATCGACTTATCAATGAAATCTTCTTCTTCAAAGTTGACAAACAACTAAAAACCAATCGTAAAATCCTTAAAACCCATAACAAAGATGGGTACACAACTCTTCGGAAAACAGTCCTCCTATCCAAAGGTTTCAACCCTAACTATTTTACCCATTTATGGAAAAACCCAAAAGGACAAACCTACTGCTTTTGCTACGAATTTGGCTTTTTGGAACTCATCGGCCAAGATAAATACTTAATTGTAAAATGGCAGGACTATATGGAAACGAACCAAAATAGGTTACAATAAAATTAAAACTTAAAAAAACTCAGCCCTCTCCTATTGCTTTCTTATTTCTTTTTATTAGTTTTACGTTGTACATACAACTATATAATGAATACTCCGGATTCCATTTATGAAAATACTCTCTACCTTATTGGCGAAATAGGTAAAACAATTAGAGATAATGTAATCAAAACCATAAGAAATGAGGGCTATGATATCACTCCGGAACAATTCACCATTTTGGTGCTACTATATTATAAGGATGGCCTAAATCAACAGGAAATTGCCAAAGGTGTAAACCGCGACAAAACAACGGTAAGCAGAGTCCTGAACAGAATGTTGAAAAATAAACTAATTGCCAAAAAATCTGACTCAGGAGATCAAAGGGAAAATTTCATCTACATTTCACAAAAAGGAAAAGTGATACAAGAAAAATTAATCAATGCCACAGGACCTATTTACCTAAATGCGTTGAACAATATCCCAGAAAAGGAAGTAAGCAACTTAAATAAAACACTCCTGAAAATACTTTTAAATATTAACAACAATTAATTTTTATGTTTATTTCGTTGTATATACAACCCTAAAATAATAATTATGAAAACAGTACTTAAAATACTTTTACTCACCGCCATAAACCCGGGATTTATCACGTCTTTTATGGATTCTTCTTCCTATTTAAATGCAGAGGCTTCCTTCATGGCTTTTTTAATGGCTTTGCTCCAGGCTTTAGTTTTGTATTTTCTAATTACCAGCCATGCCGGAATATCAAAAACTGATATGCTGTGGAAAACATTCCTGATATTCTATGGAGTTACCTTTTTCCAATCGGGCATCGAAGCATACGTCTTTTTGAAATATATGACCAACAATATGGATGCTCAAGCTATCCAACAAATGGCATTATTTGGCTTAACCACCGCAATAGTAGTTTCACCTTCTGCAGTATTCCTTTTTTGGAAAGAAAAGGAAAAACAAGAACGGAATTTCTTGCCAACAAATGTTAAATTGAAACGCTTATCTCTTATTGCTCTGATTTATGTAATTATTTATGTGGCATTCGGAGCCCTGGTATTTATACCGCTGGCTGGAGATCATTTTAAATCCTATTATGGAGAACTCCCAAATGTTCCCTGGATGCTGCCTTTTCAATATGTTCGTGGATTTCTATGGGCCTACCTCGGATATGCTGCCCTGACACTCATTTCCGGAAATCGTAAAACCCAAATCGGAGTGATTACTACAATTATAGCCATACCCATCACTTCCCTCCTTTTCCCTGTTAATGACCTCATGCCTGCCCCTATTCGGTTAGCACATTTTATCGAAGTAGGTTCATCTATGATAACTTTCGGGTTAATTTGTGGAATGTTTTTAACAAAAAAAATCAAACCAATCCCTGCAAAAAGTTAAGTTTTAAAATAATATTTAAATTCAATACTGTCAATTCAATTAATAGTAAAGTGCTCAAATTATATTTCGTTTACTTCTCAAAACCATTATTTTTGCACCAAATATTGGTTGAATAAAATAGTAACTAAACATGGATCTGAACAAAACCCTCGAAAACGCACGTATCTTAGGGGTATGCGCCTGGCTTTCAAAACAACTAAAAATAGATGTCAAAGTGGTAAGGATTGTTTTTATTGTTATAACTCTTGTCGGTTTTGGATCACCCATATTACTCTATCTTATTTTATTTGTAATTAAAAGCCTCTTTTTTAAATAAATAATGCAATGAAATTCTATTATAGAAAATCCATTTTAGGTATATATATCTAAAATAATAATGAATATAATGTCAGATTTAACAAAAACATTTAAACTAATTAGTAGAAAATAAAGTAAACAAGTATATTAAATCAATTTTTCACTATAATATGTTGGTTTTGAGTCGATTAAATATATATTTCTTTCTTTCTGTTTGCTATGGTTGTTCTAGTTTAAACCCGGAACCAACTCTAGTTACGCCCAGTGCTGCTGTTTTTAATGATTATACGTCTTATATAACCATTGCCAACAATGCCAGCATCAACCCCACCGATGCAATTAGTATCTCCATGTGGTTGTATCTAACCGAACCTATTGATTGCGACATTCAAAATAATTGGAGGGGACTACTTAACAAGTCTTTCGCTTTTGCCACTTTAACCGGTTACGACGTAATAATTGAAGATGACAGAATATTAACCTGGGATGTAGGTACTGAAGGAGGAGAACAACGATATAATGGGGGGGTAATAACTGAGGGCAAATGGACGCATCTAACCTTTATTTATAATTCGGCAAACGCTGTTTCAAGCACTTATATAGATGGTGTGGAGGTTGGAGGGACTTATTGGACACAAGGTTCAGGTAAAATCAAGACTAACACCTTTAATTTAATTCTAAATAAAGCCTCCGCTACCTGCCCGAATTCGCTTGGCCATGTTCCTGGATACTACGATGAAATTAGTCTGTGGAACATTGCTTTAACCTCTGAACAGGTAAACTTCAACATGAACAATGTGCTAACAGGTATGGAAACAGGACTGATAAGTTACTGGTCCTTAGATGAAGACGACAATGGATACTACAAAGATATCGCAAGTGGAAATCATGGAGTAAGGACAGGTAATGTAAAATTAGAACCATCTTGTTTGCCGTTTTTCGAAGATTTAACAACTACGAATGGATGTGTTAATTAAAATAAAATTACCACTTTGGCCCTTTCTCTGTTAAATACTATTGAAATCATCGAAACGATGGAAAATTTCGTGGAAGCAAAGCGGCCTCCCGAAGAAGTACGATCACAAATAGATATTGGATATGAAATTGACGGACAAAGCATTTATATCTTTGAAATCAGACCGGCATTTATGAAACCCACAGAAAAAATTCATACCAGTACCTTGTTGGAAGAATGTAGCAATATGTATTAAAACACTTCTGGTTTCAAAAAAAAAATCAAACTATAATTTCAGTAAATTAATTTATTGAAATCAGGTTGAGGTTTTAGAATTTCCTTTATTTTGGCTATATTAAAACCTCAACCTAAACTATTAAAGTGAACAAGTTCAATACCACCCTCGAAGCTTTTGACCATTGGGTAAATAATTCTCCCAATCATATTTTTCTACGTCAACCCAAAAACAGGAAATTTACTGAATATACGTATCAGCAAGCCGACCTTGAAGCAAGAAAAATTGCCAAAGCACTTCAAAACCTTGGCATTCCCCAAGGTAGTCACGTAGCTCTGCTTTCCAAAAACTGTGCACATTGGATTATGGCCGACTTGGCTATTATGATGGCCGGATATGTATCCATTCCTATTTACCCCACATTGGGAGCCGATTCCATCAACGAAATTCTTATCCACAGCGAATCCAAAGCCATTATTATTGGAAATTTGGATAATTATGAAAAACAACGTCCCGGCATTCCCGCTATTCCCAAAATCGGGATTCAATTTTATGGTATTGAGGAGGAATCCAGCTGGGAACAGCTGATTGAGACCAATGAACCTCTGCAAGATACACACCACTTCAATCCGGATGATTTATTGACCATACTTTATACTTCAGGCACAACTGGTAACCCAAAGGGCGTAATGCACAAGACAGCAGCACTTAATCAGGTCACCAATACAGCCATCGGAATCCTTAAACTACCCGAACACATCCGGTACTTCTCCTACCTGCCCATGACACATATTGCCGAACGTATAGCCATGGAACAAACAGGAATTTATCTGGGAAATACTTTCACATTTCCAGAATCGTTACCCACTTTCGCCGAAGATTTGGCCTCAGTTCAACCTTATTTATTTTTTGGAGTACCCCGTATCTGGCAAAAATTTCAGGAAAAAATACTTGAAAAAATGCCTGAGAAAAAACTTAACCGAATGATTGGTTTACCTCTAATAGGTGGAATAATCAAAAAGAAAATTCGTCAAAAACTGGGGCTCAACGAAGCTAAACTTTGCTTTTCCGGTGCCGCTCCCATTTCTTTGGAATTGCAAAAATGGTTCAAAAAACTGGGGGTAACTGTATTACAGGCCTATGGCATGACAGAAGATTGTATTCTATCCCATTATAACCTCCCTGAGCACAATAAATTTGGTACCGTGGGCAGGCCACTCCCCGGGGTAACTTCTAAATTATCTGAAGAAGGTGAAGTGCTGATTAAAAGTGATTGCCTGATGCTAGGCTATTTTAAGGAAAAAGAAAAAACGGACGAAATGTTTACCGAAGATGGATTTTTAAAGACAGGAGATCTCGGTGAATTTGATCATGATGGTTTTCTTTCCATTACAGGACGCGCCAAAGATCAGTTTAAAACAGACAAGGGAAAATACGTTAGTCCCGGTCCTATAGAACTCGAACTTTCCAAAAACATCGATATTGATCAGGTTTGCGTAGTAGGAACTGGTATTTCACAGCCCATTGCCTTAATTGTTCCTTCTGCGTCGGGCAGAGTACAAGACAAGCAAGTATTTGAAGACTCCATTCTTGAAACCATTAATACAGTGAATAAAAAACTTCAAAAACACGAAACTGTAGAAAAAGCGGTTATAATGAAAGAAGATTGGTCTGTCGATAATGGCCTGATGACTCCAACCCTAAAAGTAAAAAGAAATCGGGTTGAAAATATCCATCAACATATGTACCCTAAATGGTTTGAACATCCTGATAAGGTAGTATATGAAAATTAATTACAGTGTATTGAAGTTGTTTTTGTGATGCTCCTTTCGACATGGAGGCAACTCCCAACCTCAAAAAACTTATTGAAGTGGGAAATATCAACTGGCCTTCGAGAAAGGTGATAAATTTCCCATGAAAGAAATATTGACAATTCATAAACAACCGTTTAAAGAAATCATCACTATAATTCTAATGAAAACTCCTATTTTTGCCAAAATTAAACAAACTAACATCTCTTTGTACAATGAAACAATTAACAATGAACTTATTTAAGAACACAACTTTAGCGTTTGGTTCTTTACTATTATTGCTTTTCGTGGTTTCTTCTTGTGGGTCAAACTCAAGCACAGAACAGACTGAAGCTGATTCTACGACTGTGGTTTTGGATGAAAAACCAGAAATGTTTTTCAAAATCTCTCTTGCTGAATGGTCATATCACAAAGCCTTGCAAGCAAATGAATTCACTAACCTCGATTTTCCAGGTAAAGCAGTTGAATTGGGAATCAATGCAGTTGAATATGTTTCTGTATTTTTCGACGGCAATGAACAAGATCAGGACTATTTAAATAAATTAAAAAGTATCACCGATAGTTTAGGTGTTACAAACGTTTTAATTATGGTAGACAGAGAAGGAAATCTTGGCGATCTTGATGAAGCAAAACGTATTGAAAGTGTTGAAAATCACTACAAATGGGTAGATGCAGCAAAATTTTTAGGTTGTCATAGCATTCGTGTAAACGCCAGAGGCGAAGGAACTTCAGAAGAAGTTAAAGCTGCTGCTATTGATGGTTTATCTCGTCTTTCAGAATACGGTGCAGAAAAAGGCATCAATATTATTGTTGAAAACCATGGTGGTTATTCTTCTGATGGAACCTGGCTTACTGAAGTAATTAAAGGTGTAAACAATCCTTTTTGCGGTACTCTACCTGATTTTGGCAACTTCCGAATCGAAGAAGGTAAATACTATGACATTTATAAAGGTATGGAAGAAATGATGCCTTTCGCTAAAGGTGTTAGTGCTAAAGCTTATGCATTTGACAATGGTCCTGAAAGTGCAGTTACTACGGGTGGTCATGGTTCTGAAGATGGAATTATCGATTTCGGTAGAATTATGAAAATTGTAAAAGATGCTGGTTACACAGGATACGTAGGCATTGAATTTGAAGGAGATGGCCTTTCAGAAAAAGAAGGTATCATCAAAACAAAAGAAGTATTGGAACTTGTTGGTTCTCAATTATAAAATAATAATGTAGAGACGTAGCATGCTACGTCTCTACATTAACATGCTACGTCTCTACATTAATAACACCTCTGCCAAATTACCCTTTATCTTTTCAGATAGTTCATCAGTAGGCAAATCATTCACATCATTTCCAAAAGGTTCTTCTATTTCTTCTGAAATAAGCTCAATACTCACTAATATAAAAAATAGCAGTACAACTATAGGTATTGTGAAGTACTGAAACTCCGTTACAAACCCGAAAGGAAGTGTTATTGTATAGGTAAAAATAAACTTCTTAATAAACATGCTGTAACTATATGGAATGGGCGTGTTCTTTATTCTTTCACACGCACCCATAATATCAGCAAACAATTTAACCTCTTTATCAATGATTAAAAACTGATCACCGGTAATCACTTCCTTTTTATACAACTCATTTAAACGTTTATAAATCTGTGAAATTATATAATTGGGTTTGTGTTTATATTTCATAATTTCCGTAAAAAAACCTTCCTCAGCCTCTTCCAACTCTTCCTTTTTAAATTTCCCTCTCAAATGTTCTTTAAACGAAAAAACAAAATTGGAAATCATAATGTAAAAATACTTCTTAACCTCTTTTTCACTTTCGGGTAAAAATGCATTCAATTTAAAGGCAAGATTCCGGGTACTATTCACCAAAGCACCCCATTGCTTTCTACCCTCCCACCATCTGTCATAAGCTGAATTCTTTCTGAACACAAGAACCAACCCCAAAACTATTCCCAACAAACTGTGAAATGCTGTGGTACTTCTGTAACCCAACTCCAAATAATCTACAACAATATAACAAACAAGTGTAGTATAAATAATCATAAACAGTATCGAAGGAGCCAATACCCTCATTACCTTTCTACTGTACGAATGAAATATAAGGTCAAACCAAGTTTTCGGATTGTATTTAATCATTTTTTATAAATTTGATCGAAAATACTATAACTCGAGTATATATTAAAATATTTTAAATTATGACCGATCATCGATTCATCTTTTCCCTATTGTTTATTCTCCTTGGTTTTTATGTAAATGCTCAAGATTCCTACGCTGTTTTGAGCAACGGAGACACTCTTTATGGAGATATTGTCATCCTCTCCACAAACAGTAAAACCATTGATAAAATATCGCTGAAATCAGACAAGAAAAAAGCCACTTACAACGCTCTTCAGGTAATTAAATTCAGCAGAGACGGAGAAATATACCATACAATAAAATTCGGGGAAAAGTATACATATATGAAACTAATCAAGGAGGGGTATCTTTCTTTATACACTGCTCGCTATGATAATAGTTCAGACTTTTCAACATTCGTTTTT
>JAOUKG010000765.1 GCA_029882725.1 Cyclobacteriaceae bacterium | reverse complement strand
CCAACTCCCTCTTCTTTTTCTGCTGGTATAGATTCTGAGGGAGTTGGAGTTGTACTGGCTTCAGATTGTTTTGCATTTTTAATCAGGACTTCCAACTTGGTTTGAATTCCTCTATGCCTTACAACTTCATCTGTTTTTAAAGAATTGATTAAACTTCCCAGGATGTCTACAGCACGAAATAATATAGAGATTATATTGGCCGATAATTGGAGTCGTCCATCCCTAACCTCACCGAAGAGGTCTTCCATTACATGGGAAAATTCAGCTATTTTTTTAAAACCCATCCCTGCGGCATTCCCTTTCAGGGTGTGGGTAATTCTGAAAATAGCACTAATTACTTCAGGGTCTGAAGGCCTTTTTTCAACTTCAGTTAATAATCGGCTTACTTCTTCATAGTTTTCCAACGCCTCTGCCAAAAACAGTTCTTTATATTCTTCTTCCTTTGAGTTCATAACACTTTAATTTAGAGACAGCTAACTATATAACCGGGTATATCCCGTAATTTAACGATCTGATCTACTACGCCAGCATCATACGCGCTCTTGGGCATTCCATAAACAACAGCAGACGCTTCATCCTGACTGATCACTCTTCCTCCCAAGGATTTAATTCGTTTTAATCCTAAAGTTCCATCCCTTCCCATACCTGTTAATATTACCCCTATTGCTTTCTTTCCATAGGCATCGCCAACAGATTCAAACAGACAATCAACGGAGGGTTCATTGAATTCTTTATACTTTTTTGAAGTAAACCGAAAAATTGGTTTTCCTGCTTGAATCATTACCCTGGTATTGGTATTTCCTGGTGCAACATATACATAGCCAGGCTTAAGTTCCTCACCCGCATTGGGTATTTTCACCCTTAGAGGAGTGAGTTTATCAAGTCTTTCAGCATAAGACACCAGAAAACGTGGGGGCATATGCTGAGCAATAACCACAGGAATGGCCAGGTTTCCTGGCAGCCTGGTAATGATTGATTCTGTAGCCCCCGGGCCTCCCGTAGAAGCACCAATGGCTATAATATCGTATTCAAGCTGACTGGAAAATGTATGTTGATGGGTAACCTCTAGTAAGTTTGCTGATTTTTGAGTTATATCATCAATATCAGCAAAAGATTTAATCAGATTTAGTAACTCATACCCACCACCTTTAAAGGTGCCCTGTATATCACTTTTTGGCTTATCGACGAATTCAAGTGCTCCTGCTTTTAGGGCATCAAAAATTTGAGGGTTTGTTTTATCTAGTGAACTTAACACAATGATTGGAGTAGGGCACTCCTTCATTATATTTTTAATTCCATACAAACCATCAAAATCGGGCATCACCATATCAGTAACAACCACATCAGGACGGTGCATTTTGGTTTTTTCAAAACCATCTTTACCATTATTACCAACAGCAATCAACTCCACTTCTGGATCTGATTTCAGATAGTCTGAAAGAAGAATTCGCATAAATGCGGAATCTTCAATAAGCAAAACTCGTATTTTATCCTTTGTACTCAATTTATAGTGATTCTACAGCTTGTATCAATTGCTCTGATGTGAATGGTTTCACAATATAATGTCTGGCTCCCAGACTCATCCCCTCATTGATCACAGATTCCTGACCAACGGCACTGATCATAATTACATCAGCAGGTAAACCCTCTTCTTTGTATACACGAAGAATATCGGTACCAATCATATCAGGTAGAATATTATCTAAAGTTATAATATCCGGTTGTAGGTCAAAGGCCTGATCAATAGCTTCCTCGCCATTGGCAGCTTCCCCAACCACATTATATCCCGCTGCAACCAAGGCATCTTTTATGATGGTTCTCATATAAAGTGAATCATCAACAATTAAAACGGTTTTTGACATATCAATAAAAATTTGGTTTAAATCTCATATTTTTTTGTACTTGTTGTTACTATTAACTTCCCTGTAGATGTTTCAAATTTTCCTGTTCGGAAATCATTTCCTCCCACATCCAAACCTGCTATAAACACTTGATTCTGCACCAAGAATTTCTTCACAGTTTCAATATTTTTTTGCCCTATTTTAAATCCATCCCCCTTCATAACATTTGCTCCACCAATCACTTTGGCTCTTAAGCTTGTAGGTTTTAAAATGCCTACCCCATCAACTTGTATTAACAACTCTTTTAGGGCCTCCTCGGCAAATTGCAATGGATTTTCAGAATTTCCTTCTGAAGAGTTTTTTGAAAGAGCTATATGCGCTCCTCCTCCCACTTTATTCTGAAAATCATATAAAAAAACACCAATACAAGAGCCCAGCCCGTAACAAGTAAGGCGGGCGGGCTCTTTAAAGGCTTTTACTTCACCAATATTAAGGAAATCATG
>JAOUKG010000766.1 GCA_029882725.1 Cyclobacteriaceae bacterium | reverse complement strand
CAGGTGCGGTAAGCAAAATCAAACTGTAGTCTGTACCCAAACTCCAGGTTTTCATTCGTATCTCTCTGCTCCAGTCCGGACGGATAATTTTCATCACCATTTCCCCTTTACTGGATGTGCCCTGCATTTTTTCATCGGCCATTTTAATGATTTCCGTTGCTGTTTGTGAAAAAGCAGGGAGAGAAAATAAGGTGAAAAGAAGTAAACTTAGCTTTAATTTATTCATTGTTTTCATGTTTATGCAAATTGATTGATGAGTAATTCCCGAACATCCTGCAAAGGAAAATTCTCAATATCCATCAGGATATGTAGTTGAATTCCGTCGAGGGTAGCGGAATAATAACGAAGCATGGCTTCCGGGTTTTTATGTCCTTTTTCTTTAAAATATTCAATAAATAAGGGGATAAAGGGCATAGTAAGTTTCAATAAGTCCTCTTTAAATAAATCCATTATTCCGGGTTGTGTAAAAATACTGGTGTATAGTCTCCAACGGTGCGGATTTTCATAAACAATATCAAGACTTACATCGGTGAGTTCGATAAATTTTTCTCGGGTTAATTTCTTTATATCTTTAAGATCAAACCGGGGCATCATTTCCTCAAACAGACCTAATATCATCTGACGAAGTAAGTCTTCTTTACTTTCAAAATAATTGTAAATAAGCCCCTTTGAAATGCCTGCATTCTTTGAGATTTGGCTGATAGAGGTAGAAGCATACCCTTTTTCTGCAAAGAGAACTACTGCTACTTTGAGGATTTTATCCTTGCTCTCTTTTCGTATTTCTTCAAATTGTTCTTTTGTTCTCGGACTCATATTTATTATTGACTAAACGGTCATTCAAAAATATAAACGAAATAGATAGCAAACAAGTTTCATAAAATTTATTTATTTTTTTTCTTTAAATAATTGTCCAAAAATTTCTGCTTATCGTTATTAAAACAAAAAGTTTATTATCATTTTTGTTTTAATAACACCTATTAACTTTGCAAGCTTATTCTAATATAAGTAGACCATGACTGAATTTACCTACGACCCTGTATATATAACCGTATTTGCATCTGTTACGTTTGGCTACTTATTCTACTGGTTTTTGTCCAAATCCACATTATTGCGAAATGCTCTATCCCAAAAATTTTCACAACGGGGAGTGGATTTATGGCAGCCGGTTATTCAGCGTATTTTAGGACTGGTTTTTCTAGGGGTTTTACCTGTAATCGCGATGGTAATTTTTACGGATATTTCAATGGTTGAATTAGGGATAAATTCAAAAGTGGGTATTGAAACAATAAAATATACCTCCTTGTTGGCTGCTTTGATTATTCCGCTCAGTTTTTTAGGAGCAAGATCGGATGATAATTTAGCGCAATATCCTCAGATAAGGCTGAAGGAATGGACAAAGGGTATTTTTTTTATGGAATACTTTACCTGGGCATTATATTTATTGGGGTATGAGGTTCTTTTCAGAGGGATTCTTTTATTTGGTTCGTTGCATTTTATGACACCGGAAGTGGCTATTGGATTAAATGCATGTATTTATGCAATTGTCCATATTCCTAAGGGGGTAGGAGAGTCTTTTGGGGCTATCGTTTTAGGAATTGTTCTATCCTACCTTACACTTTTAACCGGTTCTGTATGGATTGCTTTTTTGGTTCATATAATAATGGCATGGAGTAATTCGTTTTTTTCTTTTAGGTTTCAAAAAGAGATGAAATTTATTCAATGAAAAAGAAGGTTTTTATTACGGGTTCAACGGGCTATATTGGTGAAGCTCTTACACGGGAGCTATTAAAAAACCATATTGTTCATGCTATTTGTCGAAATTACCAAGAGGCTTCTGATGAATTTCGGGATAGTAATTATATTCCCTTTGAGGGGACGATGGATGATAAACCTGTCATTTATCAGGCAATGGAAGGTTGTGATTATGTTTTTCACTTGGCAGGCTTTGCAGAGCCATGGCATCCCAACAAAGACTATTTTCATCGAATCAATGTTTTGGGTAGCAGGAATATCTTTGAAGCCGCTCATACCTTAAATGTAAAGAGAGTGATTTATACCTCTACTGCCGGTGTATTTGGCCCTTCACTAGGGGGAGAGCTGATTGGTGAAAATCATCGGGTATGGACCAATCACAGAACTAAATACGAAAAATCGAAGGCAGAAGCCGAGGAAGTTGCCAAGGAGTATTTCCTGAAAGGATTGCCTATTATTATATTAAATCCCACCCGAGTATTCGGCCCGGGGAAATTCAGTAAAAGTAATGCCGGTACCTTATTGATAAAGAAATACACGAAGGGCAGTTGGAGATTTTTGCTGGGAAATGGCAAAAAATATGGCAACTATG
>JAOUKG010000764.1 GCA_029882725.1 Cyclobacteriaceae bacterium | reverse complement strand
CTGAATGGAAAACTCATCTGGAGTCTTATTCTAATGAATATAAGAAATTTGAATTCGCATCTCTTCAATTTAGCAATACAGATAATAAAGTGTATTCCAATTTGATTGTTTATCATAACCCCGATTATGTTGACATTTTTGCGAGGAAGCGAAAACTTGATCCGGATATTGGAGTCCAACTGAAAGCGAATGCCGTAACAAGGCCAAAAGTGGTAAGGAACCATCAAACCCAGGCAAGGGAAATTATCATTCAAAATGATAGTAATGAGGTGAGCTTAATTGGCGCTAATGGCAAAATTTTGTGGTCTAAAAAATTGAAAGGAAAAGTTATTTCAGAAATTCAACAAATTGATTATTTCAGGAATGGGTATCTGCAATATATTATGGCCTACGATTCAGCAGTAACAGTAATTGACAGAAATGGTAATGAAGTAAGTGGATTTCCAAGAAAACTACCTTTTAAAGTAGATAAATTCAATGTTATAGATTACGACAATTCAAAAAACTACAGATTTATTTTTAGTGATATTCATGGCAATGTTTTTATGTATAATAAGGAGGGAAGTTTACTGGAAGGGTGGCGTCCATTTTTCTCCAACGGAACACTTGCAATTGAACCTCGCCATATTCGTGTAAGAGGTAGGGATTGCATAATATTATTTCAAAAAAGCGGGAAATTCTTTTTGTTGAGTAGAAGAGCTGAAGTGTTGCCCGGCTTTCCTGTGGACCTTGGGCCCGACGTGAATTTTGATTATGCATTGAGTTATGGATCAAATTTCTCTAATTCTGAATTTACATTTGTAAACAAACAAGGATTGATAAAACGCATGAACCTGGAAGGTGAAATACTTAACCAACAGCAATTTTTATCTGAATTTAGAAATCCGCAATTCACAATTGTGTCTGATGTATTAGGAAGAGGTTATATAATTGTAGCAAGAGAAATTGGTAATATTCAATTTATGAATGAAAAGGGGGAGACACTATTTCAACAAAGGTTAGTTGGAGGTTTAAATTATAATTTTCAGTATTATAATTTTGGGTCTACTCAAAAATTGTACGTCATTACTGACCCTGAACAAGAGTATTCGTATCTATTTAATTCTTCAGGAAATTTATTAAATAACAGTCCTATAGACAGTAAGTTTGATATTGGTGTTTTGTATTCAGAGTCAAATAACCAGTATAAAATATATTCAGCATATGAAAATAAAGTCAATATTTATTCATTTTAGTATAGTAACCTTCTGCATTGTATTTTCCGGCCATTTGTTATTTGGGCAACAAACTGTAAAGATCAATTTAACCACGCCTTATCACAGTATTGTTAATCATTTGAAATACCTTCAGGAAGATAATTATAAGCCGGAATTGTCGGCTCTGTCTTTATATGCTCCGGAGAAATCATTGAAAGAAAAAGAACAACTTGCTATTAAGTTAAAACAGGTTTATGATGGAGCTGGATTTTTTATTGAGCCGGATTTGCTCCCGAAAAGTTCAAATTTCATTGATAGTTTGGAAAATAAGCAGATTTACTATCCTGCCAGAAAGCAATTTCCGGGATTATACCTGTTAAAAATTGAGGGTTACTGGTATTATAGTGAAAGTTCGGTAAATCAGATTGTAAAATATCATAAGGAAGTATATCCTATGGGTACGGATAAACTGTTGGAAATTATGCCCGGTACAAGCTCCGAAAAATATTTAGGTATTTATTTATGGCAGTATGTAGGGCTTTTCATGATTATAATACTGGTTGTTTTTCTTCATAAAATATTTTCCATAATAATTGAGAAAGTCCTTTTAACGCTGTTTACCAGAATAGGTTATAAAAATGTGGCTCACAAATACTTGATGCCGGTGGCTAAGCCAGTGAGTATTCTAGTAATATTCCCTATACTGATGTTACTCATACCTGTACTGATGTTGCCAGTTAAGGTCAGTTCATTTATTTTATTGGGGATACGCGTTGTATGGCCAGTTTTTGCGATTATCTTTTTCTATAGATTGGTGGATGTTATCAGTATTTACCTGGCTCGAATGGCCGAAAAAACGGAAAGTACACTCGATGATCAGCTTGTTCCTTTAATTAGAAAAGCGGGTAAAACTTTTGTGGTTTTAGTAGGTATGCTTGTGATTCTGGATAATCTGGATGTAAATATTACAGGTATTATAGCAGGATTATCTATTGGAGGTTTGGCTTTTGCTCTGGCTGCCCAAGACACGATAAAAAACTTTTTTGGCTCACTAATGATCTTTTTTGACAGACCATTTCAGGTAGGAGATTGGATTACCTCGGGCGATGTAGATGGTACGGTGGAAGAAGTAGGCTTCAGAGCTACCAG
>JAOUKG010000047.1 GCA_029882725.1 Cyclobacteriaceae bacterium | reverse complement strand
ATTTTTTAATTTCTCTTCAGATTGTTCTTTTCTGATAAGATTGTCTCTGTATTTCAAAATATAGTAATTGAGCAACATCATGGCATATAAAAAATATACAATGAACAACTTGGCAATAACAAGTATCTGACGGAGGCCCTCCGGTAAAATATGTAGCAGAGAAAACAGCAACCAATTAACAATAAAGGTTACTAAAAGCGAAAAAACAGTGGCGGCAGCTAAGTGGGAAATTGTTAACTCTGCAAAAGAATGAGTTCCAACATCCATGTAACGGATTACAAACCATAGGGAAAAACCAGTGCCGAGAATTACGATAGAAAAAATAGCAATATCGGGATATATTTCACTAAGTTTAAGATTAAAATAAAGCAAAACCGCAACAGAATATGCTGCGGTCATTACTATCCAAATCAATAAATAATATATCAGATTCTCTTTTTTCAATCGGTTTTGATCTTGGTTTTAAGTTCTCCTCCTCCAAAAATTACTGTGCCCGTGATAATGAGTTGCCTTGAATTATCGGTAACATCAATCAATCTTCTTTCGTCAGAATACCCTCCAAATATAGGAGTTACATTAACTTTCACATCCCAGTCCTGAGGCACATAAATTGTGGTTCCACCGAATATAGTAAATATGTCAATAACATTTTTCCCCTCTGCCAAAGAAGCCGAGGAAAAATCCAATTCAGTACCACCAAAAACGGTAGTTACCTTTCCTCCCTTGAAGTTCTTTGACCTTATCTTTCTATTTGGACCCGAAAATACCGCCAACTCATCGAGGTAGTCATCGGTATGTATGGAATCGGCATGAAATTCCATACCCTTTTTTCTGAAAAGGATAATTATACCCAGAACAATCAAGCCTGCGGGCCACAAAGAAAACACCCTGACATCGAAAATATCTGAAATCATAAACAGGCCACCTAAAGCGATCATCACAATTCCGGGAGCCATTTTATCACGAACCAGCAGTAAAAAAAGCCCAATGAACACAAAGAAAGTGTACCATTTTCGAAGATAGAAAGGAATATAAATGTAAAACAGATTCAAGTTATCTGCCAATAGTATTGCGCCTACAATAATCAATATTAATGCAAAGGCAATTTTGCGTTTGTTATCAATCATTTGATTCATCATTTTTAAATTTTTTGGGTTCATCCAAGTGTCTGAAAAGCATTACCACACCAATAATAATAAGGAGGGCCGGCCAGTATTGCCATATATCCCTGTAGGAAATATGGTAGATTCTTGCGAGAAGGAAGGCAGTACCCACGGCCATAAGAGTAGCGCCAGACTCCCATTTATTTTTTGTAACAATCAGTATAAAGCCAATGGCTATCAATAAAAACTGCCAGGTAAAGATAAACCAGGGAATAATCATTAAATCCAGCTGGGCAAGCAACAGAATTGTACCTGTTACAATCAGCAATACAGCAGCAACTGTGTGTTTTGACGTAGTTTGGGACATAATTTTATAATTGTTTACATAAATGTACGTAATAGAGGGCTTGGGTTTTCACCTTATCGGTAAACGCCAGATGAGTATCGGTAAACGACGGAAATAATAATGTAGAGGCAGAAAATGAACTCAGGTACGGATTTCGAAAAGATAGACGTAGTTTAAAGTATGGGGGTTTGGGGATATTATTAATATTCACGTTTTTCATTTTTGAAACATGAATAACAAAGACCACCATCAAATTTTTGCATTCTTCACAAGTTGTATCTTCAGGTATTTTTGTAGTAATTTGATGAAATGAATTTAGAATTAAATTACCTATTTTTGCTCTTCGCTCTAGGGTTGCTAACGGTTACATTAATCGATGTGTTAGGGTCTATTTCATCACGAAAATTAAACTATAAGTATGTCTATTTAACCCCAATCTCGTTCTTGGCTTACGGCCTAATTGGCTATCAAGGCTACCATATTGCGACTTTGGACGAGACACTTATAATCGTATGCATGGTTGGAATTTATGACGGAACCATTGGATGGAAGGTCTCAATTCTTTTAAAAGCAAACTTTGCCGATAAAGAGGAATATACTAAGAATATAAGTACATCTTCCCGGGTTTTCATCATGATAGTAATGAGTGGTCTCTTTGGGTTATTAGGATTTATTATCGCAGGATCTATTGCATAAAAAACCCTTCAAATCCACTAATTTAAGGGATTTTTATGTTCTATTGTAACGGACAAGTCCAATGCCTGTAGGTCTGGACCATATTGTAAGGTCGGGGGCCTGTATGTTTTACCGTACAAGGGCAGGTACGTGAGTGGGAAAAAGGGCAGGCGCGAGGCCTGCCCTAACATATTAAAATGTATATTTGTTTTCGGCAATTAAATAATCGGCAATTCTGCGACGGGCATCTTTCAGGTTGAATGGCTGTAATTTGGTAAATCTTTTCAGCCCCATCAACAACATACGCTGTTCATCGCCTTCGGCAAAACTATAAATCGCCTGTCGGCCAGCCCATTCGGCTTTTTCCATCGCCTCATAAAGATAAACTTTGGCCATATCTTCCTGTATTGCACATTTATCTCGTCCGTTTTTGGCAATAAGTTTTTCAACCCTCAACAATATTGACTCTGCTACATATCCTTCAATAAGCATATCAGCCATATGTATTAACAATTCCTGCTCTTCGCCCAATTTCTGCATGAATTTTTGTACCGCAGATCCTGAAACCATCAAGCCTGCTTTCTTCATATTTCGCAAGGCCTTTTTCTCCTCATAAAATAACTCATCCGATCCCTCTGTACTAAAGTCGGGAACACTGGTAAGTTCTTTCTGAATGGCCATGGCCGGCGACATTAAATCGAGACGTCCCTTCATGGCTCGTTTCATCAGCATATCAATGGTGAGGAGGCGGTTAATTTCATTAGTGCCTTCAAAAATACGGTTGATACGACTATCGCGATAGGCCCTTTCCATAGGTCCTTCGGCAGAATATCCCATTCCTCCAAATATCTGAACGCCTTCGTCTACAACAAAATCCAACACTTCGGAGCCGTGCACTTTATTGATCGCACATTCTATGGCAAACTCTTCCAATGATTTCAATCTGGCTTCTCCCGGAGGTGTTCCATTGGCTACCAAATCATTATAAATATCGTCAATATCCTGTCCGGCACGGTAACATGCAGTTTCAGAAGCATATATTTTGGAGGCCATATTGGCAATTTTCGACTTAATTGCACCAAATGTAGAGATGGCTACTCCAAATTGTTTTCTTTCATTGGCATAATTGATGGCTGTCGATAAGGCCCTTTTTGAACCTCCAATTGCTGAGGCACTCAATTTTATTCTGCCTACATTCAGAATATTTACCGCAATCTTGAATCCGTTTTCCCTTTCGGAAAGCAGGTTTTCGACAGGTACTTTACAATCGTTGAAAAAGATCTGGCGGGTAGAACTTCCTTTAATACCCATCTTCTTTTCTTCTTCATTCATAGTAATACCACCAAAAGAACGCTCCACGATAAAGGCAGTCAGGTTTTTATCATCCTCTATTTTGGCGAAAACAATGTACAAATCGGCAAAACCACCGTTGGTTATCCACATTTTCTGCCCATTAATAAGGTAATGTTTCCCATCAGGGGTAAGGGTGGCTTTGGTTTTTCCTGAATTAGCATCCGAACCGCTGTCGGGTTCTGTTAAGCAATAGGCCGATTTCCATTCACCAGAGGCTAATTTTGGTAAGTATTTGTCTTTTTGAGCATCATTTCCATAATACAATATGGGTAAGGTACCTATTCCCGTATGGGCATTCAACGCCACAGCAAAAGAATGGCCTGCTCCTGTAACTTCGGCCACCAGCATAGTAGTATTGAAATCCATTCCGAAACCTCCATATTGTTCTGGCACCGAGGTTCCCAACAGCCCAAGTGCTCCAGCCTTATCCAAAATGGAGGGCATGAGTTTAGGATCTTTCATAGAGTCTATTTCATCGAGTTTCGGAAAAACCTCCTGATCCAGAAAATCCCAACAGGTCTGCTGGATCATGTTTTGTTCTTCTGTAAATTCATCAGGGATAAAGATTTCATCCGCTGTAGTTTCTTTTATTAGAAATTCACCACCTTTTTTCATTGTGACTATTTTTAAATGTTAAAATACTTCATAAACTCCTGCAACACCCTGACCACCGCCAACACATGCTGTAACGATGCCATACTTTTGCTTTCTCAGCTTCATTTCATTCCAAAGCTGAACAGACAATTTAGCTCCCGAACATCCCAGAGGATGACCCAGGGAAATTGCCCCTCCGTTTACATTTACTTTTTCCTCGTCCAAACCCAGCTCACGAATTACTGCCAATGACTGAGCGGCAAAGGCTTCATTGAGTTCTACTTGATCAATGTCCTTAAGTTTCAGTCCTGCAGCATCAAGTGCTTTCGGAACAGCCTTTACTGGTCCGATTCCCATAATTTTGGGGTCAACTCCCGCCACCGAATAACTCATAAGTCTGGCTACCGGTTCAAGGCCCAACTCTTTCATTTTCTTTTCCGACATAACCATTACAAAAGAGGCCCCGTCGGAGGTTTGACTGGAATTACCCGCTGTAACAGATCCGCCCATGGCAAATACCGGGCGCAATCTTGCCAATGCTTCCATGGTAGTATCTTCACGTACTCCTTCATCGGTATCAACTACATACTCACGGTTTTTCTTTTTCATGTTTTCGTCCAGATAGACCTCTTTTACATGGATAGGCACAATTTGTTCTTTGAATTTGCCGCCGTTGATTGCCGCCGCTGCCCTCATGTGGCTACGGAATGAAAAGGCATCCTGGTCTTCTCTGGAAATTTTGTATTGTTTGGCCACCTGCTCTGCCGTTAAACCCATACTGGTGTAATAGGTAGGGTTTTCAGAGGTTATTTTGTAATTCAAGGCAGTTTTGAAACCCATAATGGGTACCATAGACATGCTTTCGGTACCTCCTGCAATAATGATATCGGCCATGCCGCTTCGTATTTTCGCGGAAGCGATGGCAATGGCTTCCAAACCGGAGCCACAATACCTGTTAATTACCATACCGGGAACATCCTGGCCCAATGCAAGCAGGGAAATCATTCTCCCCATTTGCATGCCTTGTTCTGCTTCTTGCACAGCATTACCCACAATAAGATCATCGATCATTTCATTTTCAACGCCGGGAACCGAGGCCACCAGGTGCTTTATAACATCGGCTGCCAAATCGTCGGGGCGGTAAAATCTCAATCCCCCTTTTTTCGATTTTCCTACGGCAGTCCTGAATCCTTTAACTATATATGCGTCCATGTTTTTTGTAATTCTAATTAGTTTCTAAGTGGTTTTCCCCCTTGTAAAATGGATTGAATCCTTTCGAGGGTTTTCTTTTCCCCGGTAAGGGACAAGAAAGCTTCCCTTTCTAAATCAAGCAAGTATTGCTCTGTAACAAGCTGTGGATACGACAAGTCTCCTCCACACATTACATTGGCTATTTTATTGGCTATTTTCAGGTCGTGGTCTGAAATATAATTACCCATTCTCATTCCGTTAACACCTGCCATAAACATGGCCATACCAGTGCGGCCTTGCACTTTGATTTTCTTGGATTCCATGGGCCTGACATAACCAGCCTCAGAAAGCTCCATTACTGCTCTTTTCGCATCGGCTATTTGTCTGTCTTTATTTATCGACACTCTGTCTTTTTGTTGCATGATATTCATATCAAAGGCCTCATATGCCGAGGTGGCTACTTTCGCAGTAGCGATATTCATGAAGGCATTTTGAAGTGAATTTAATTCCACATCGCCTTCTTCCAGTGCATCGGAAACCCGTTTAGTAAGTTCTTTGGTTCCCCCACCACCGGGTATTACTCCCACGCCAACTTCTACCAAACCTATGTAGGTTTCGGCGGCAGCCTGAATAATATCTGCATGTAAGGACATTTCACATCCTCCTCCCAAGGTCATACCGTGAGGGGCCACAACCACGGGTATATCGCTGTAACGCACGCGCATCATGGTATTTTGAAAATGCCTGATCATGAAGTCTATTTCATCAAACTCCTCTTCAATGGCATACATAAATACCAGTCCCAAATTGGCACCCACCGAAAACTGGGCACCTTGATTTCCTATTACGAGCCCGCGATACTCTTTTTCGGCCATGTCGATAGCGCGATTTATCCCTTCTATAACTTCGCTTCCGAGGGTATTCATTTTGGAATGGAATTCAATATTGAGTACATCGTCGCCTAAATCGATAATGGAGGCTCCGGCATTTTTCCACAATACTTTTTCTGAACGGAGGGAGTCGAGAATAATGTATTCGTCCATTCCCGGCACAGGTTTGTATGACTTCGATGGGATATCGTAATAATGTTTGAGGCCATTTTTCACGGAATAGAAACTTTCCGAACCATTTTGTACCATGTCGTAAACCCACTGATTGGGTTTGTAACCCGCCAATTCCATTTTGGGAAGTAATTTTTTTAAGCCAGCATGATCCCAGGTTTCAAAAGGACCGAATTCCCAACCAAATCCGGCACAAACGGCCTGATCTATCTTGTACAATTCATCGGCTATTTCGGGAATACGATTGGTTACGTATTGGAAAAGCCCGAAGAATGAATCCCGATAAAACTCTCCCGCCTGGTCTTTTCCTGCAAAAAGAACGGCAAAACGGTCGGCCACTTTATCAATGGGTTTGGTAAGTTCCAGAGTTGCAAATTTTACTTTTTCGCGCTCCTTGTACTCCATAGTATTAAGGTCGAGGGTAAGGATGTTGGATGAACCGTCTTTTCCCTTTACTTTTTTATAGAAACCCTGACCAGTTTTATCGCCAAGCCAATTATTTTCGATGAGTTTTCCTACCATGGGAGGAAGGTTGAATACTTCCCTGGCCTCATCTTTGGTAAGTCCGGCGTACAAGTTATTGGCTACTTTTACCAATGTATCCAAGCCTACTACATCGGAAGTACGGAAGGTAGCAGATTTCGGACGACCAATTACAGGGCCAGTTAGTTTGTCTATTTGATCTACATTCAAACCCAATTTCATCATGGATTCGATGACTTTCAAAATGGCAAAAATACCTACCCTATTGGCAATAAATGCAGGGGTATCTTTGCAGAGTACGGTGGTTTTACCCAAAAACAAATCCCCATAATGCATTAGAAAATCGACGATTTCCTGATCGGTATGTTTTGTTGGAATAATTTCCAGAAGTTTCAAATACCGGGGCGGATTGAAAAAGTGGGTACCGCAGAAATGCTTTTTAAAATCGTCGGAACGACCATCTAGCATAAGACTGATGGGTATCCCGGATGTATTACTGGTAATGAGAGTGCCCGGGGTTCGGTATTGCTCTACCTGTTCAAAAACCTTTTTCTTGATATCAAGATTTTCCACGACAACTTCAATCACCCAATCGTAATTGGAAATTTTCGACATATCGTCGGTAAAGTTTCCCGTTGATACCAAATCGGCAGCTGATGCATGGTAGAGTGGGGAAGGCTTGGATTTTACGGCTTGTAAAAAAGACGACTGGACAATTCTGTTTTTTACTCTGGGATGTTCAAGAGTTAAACCGGCCTTTTCTTCTTCCTCGGTCAGTTTGTTGGGTGCAATGTCAAGCAACAACACCTGCACACCTATATTTGCAAAGTGGCAGGCAATACGGGAACCCATGATACCGGAGCCCAGAATTGCTACTTTTTTGATGATTCTTTTTTTCATATTTGTATATTATTATTTGAGAAACCCGACTGGTATCAGGTCACTTTTTCCAACGTTTCATTTATTTTTTTCATTACCTTAAAAAACACTGTCAGCTCCTCGTTTGAAACTGTACTTTTTACCGATTCGTTAAAATTAATTACAGCTCCTTTGGCAATTTCTCTTCCGAAATGGCCTTTCTCCGTAAGGAAAATCCGAACTGCCCTTCCGTCTTCCGGGTCTGACCTCCGTTCGATGAGGCCCTGCTCCTCCAATGTTTTCAACATTCGTGTAAGGCTCGTTACCTCAAGCCCCACAAGTGGGGCAATGCTAGTGGCGCGCGTGCCTAAATCAGGATTGATATTCAACAAAACAAAACCCACCGACATGGTAAAACCGTGCACCTGGGCTTTTTGATTGTACATACGCGAAATTGCAAGCCATGTGGTTTTTATGTTAAAATCAACCGTCTCCTCTTTCTTCATGTTTTCACTATTATTAACTAAATGTAGAAAATTTTATTATGCATGCATAGTATTTTTTAAAAAATATTCGCTTTTGTACTTACTCAATTTGAAGGCGGGAGTATAAAGTTGGTGTGTATTTCCGTTCAATTTTTACGTCGATAAGGTTTTCCTGCTTTCCCTACGGTAAAAAAATTGAATCACATTTCTTTATTCACACCTTAACAAACCAGCATTGAATTTGAGATAAACTAATCTAAAAATAAAGAAGTATTATGGAGACAGGGTTTCAATTATGCCATCGTGGGAATTTCAAACGCAAACTTTGTACCTGTAAAAAGGCTTGACTCCACCGTTATGTTTCCACCGAGTTTTTCTACTGCTTCTTTTACAATATATAAACCCAAACCAGAACCTTTGCTGGTATAATTTCCTCTAAAATACATGTTAAAGATCTTGTCGAGAAAATGTTCGTGGATACCCATTCCGTTATCTTCAACTGTCACTCTTAAAAGTGAGGATGTTTTATCTACATATATTTTGACAAAACACTCTTTGTCGTCTCGCGAATGAAATTGTATAGCATTACTAATTAATTGTTCAAAAATAACCTCCAATCTGCTTTTGTCAGTTTTGAAGGGGAAATCTCCCTTTATTTCCAGTAGGGTATTGATAGCTTTCTCTACAGGTTCATTTTTTAAACTAGAATTGTAGAGGTTTGAGATCATACTTTCAAACTCGATATCACTTGAAAAAAGGGAGGGGTTGGTATTAGTGGCAAAAGTTGTAATGTTATGCACATAATCATTTAAACGTTTAATGGCTTTGTCCATATGATCCACAAATTCAGATGCCAAACTATTTTTCAGTTCATAACGATAAATATTAGACAAACCCATCATGGTACTTATAGGAGCTTTTATTTCATGCGAAATACTGTATAAAAGGCTGTCCAGTTCTTTGTTCTTTTTTTCAAGATCTATGTTTTTACGCCTCAAAATATCTTCTCCATTTTTACGCTCAGTAATATCATTAATAACAGCGGTAACAAAGGTTTCATTTCCTTCCTTCCAGGGGCTCAGGCTTACTTCCACTGGAAAAATATCACTATTACGCCTTATAGCCACCAGTTCAACTCCATTTCCCATAGTCCTGCTATGGGGCATATCCATGTATTTGTTTACGTATTGACTATGTTTTACTTTTAAATGTTCTGGAATTAAAATATCCAACGACTTACCAACAAGTTCCTTTTCTTCGTAACCAAAA
>JAOUKG010000763.1 GCA_029882725.1 Cyclobacteriaceae bacterium | reverse complement strand
GGGCTTAGATTCACCAAAAATGGGCATGTATCAGATAGTTCTTCCGGTAAATCCCGTTTGGTCAGGTTTTTTGGAGGCTCCACAATGTGGGGGGAAGGTTCTGATGATCAACATACGATTCCCTCTCTCTATGCTGGGTTTAGTAAAGACACAGTAGTTAATCATGCCCAACTGGCCTATAATAGCAGACAAAATCTGGATGCATTGATTTCATTGATAAATGAGGGTGATTCACTTGATCTAGTGATTTTTTATGATGGTGTAAATGATGCTTCTTTTTTATGTCCTAGTGAAATACATGTTCCCGGGCATAGATTGGTACCTATGTTTCAAAAAAAGATATATGTTTCATACCCAAGGTTATTTTATCAGGTATTGCATAAGTTGTTTTTGGAAAATATAATCAGGGTTATTCAAAGAAATAATGATGAGTATTCTCCGGATTTGTGGAATTGCTTGGAAGGAAATAAAGCCAGGGATATAGCAAGGTTTATGATTTCCAATTGGGAAATAGCCAATGAACTTGTAAAAGAAAGGGGAGGTAAGTTTATAGCCGTTTTACAACCGGTTTCATTTATAGGAAATCCACGTCTTGATCATCTGAAATTAGATGAGGAATTAGGAAGAAATATAGGTAGGGTTTATGAAGAAATCAATATACTTTTAAACCAGAAAAATTATGATTGGGTAATAGATCTTTCCCAATCATTTAACGGAGATGATTACATATATATTGATTTTTGCCACGTTTCACCAAATGGCAATGAAATTATAGCACGGCAATTGGTTCAACGATTAAATAATTTAGAGTTTTAATCTTTTGAATATGAATTCAGGGATAGTTTTTATGATAAACATAATCAACCTCCAACTTCCATAAACATAAAGCGTATTGTTTTTGCGTAAGTAGGCCTTTATTATTTTTTTTGCCGCTTTTTTAGGCGAAATAGTAAGAATCCGGGGGGTATATGTATTTTCAATCATTTGGGTTTGCATAAAACCAGGTTTTACTGTTAAAACATGGACACCAAACGGGAAAAGCATGTTTCGTAATCCTGAAAGATAGGAGCTAAAGCCTGCCTTTGCGCTTCCATAGATAAAATTACTCTGGCGACCACGTTCTCCAGCCACAGAACTTATTCCTATAATACCTCCGTGTTTATTGATTTTGTATTTTTCGGCAATGGTATTTAAAATATAAACGGGTTGCGTGTAATTTGTTTCAATGATCCTGCTTGCCAGTTTTTTATCTAAAAATGCTTTTTCTTGTTCTCCCAATTGACCTATTGTCCAAATAGTTAAATCAGGAAAATTATCATCAGGTATTTTATCGAAGGGAAATTCCGATTGCATTGCTTCTATTGAAAAGACAATGACATCTACGGTTATTTTAAACCGGATACTCAAGTCAGATTTTATTGATGACAATTGCTTTTCATCTCTGCCGGTTAGAATTAATGAAACCCCTCTTTCGGCCAATTCTTCAGCCAGTGCATATCCCAAATCGCTGGTGCCACTTATTATGAGTGCTTTTTTTATCATAGTTCAGGCAATAATCTTTCGGATAATTTTGATTTTAACTTGCCATTGGGGTTGTATTTTTTAACAGTCTTTATGAATTCCTGGTACCTTGGATAGCTTTTTTCGAATACCTTTCTGTTCATTCTGGCATCTTTTGCCAGATATAAACGACCATTAAAATCGAGTACTACTTTATCTAGTTCATTTAAGAATTCAAATAAATTTTTTGTGATAGCAAAATCCAGTGCGAGGGTATAGCCTGTTTTAGGAAATGATAAAGGGTTCTCGTTACTGGTCCCTAATATTTTTAATACCGACACAAATGAACCAAACCCTTTTTTTACAATCAATTTCAATATAGTTTCAAACCCTTTGTGTCCTGCTTCCATTGGGATAACGAATTGATATTGTACAAATCCTCTTTTTCCATACATTCGATTCCAATTTGTAATACCGTCTAAAGGATAAAAAAAAGGCTCATAGTGTACTTGACTTGTTTTTTTTCTTTTAAACTCTTTTGAATAATAAGCCTTATTGAATAAATAATTGGTGAAATGATTGAGTGTTATATTGGGAAAATAGAACGGAATATTCCACTTTGGAGGTTTTTTGTTCGGAATTAATTCTGAATTTTCATTGGTTACATGCTCACCCAGATTGATAATTCCTTTGCCCAAGGATTTCCCCTGCGTTATACAATCCAGCCACGAAACATTGTGAGTGAAATTTGAGTTCTCTTCGAGTAAATCAAGCATTTCAAAAATGTTCCTTGCTTTGATTACAGTTTGCTTAATAAATGAGGATTTGATTTTTTTTAATTTTAAT
>JAOUKG010000046.1 GCA_029882725.1 Cyclobacteriaceae bacterium | reverse complement strand
GGTTTTCCTTCATTGGCATTTCATGAAACTTGCCGTTTACATCCACATTAGTAAGCATGATGCTTTGGCGGTTGTAATAGAAATGCCATTTGTCAAACACCTTGCAAAAGGCATTGTCCTGAAACTCGGTGAATGCTTTTACAATCTCAGCCCTGTTGTCAGGGTTCATCTGCTTACGCTTCTTACCCTTACTTTTCTTCAAGCCTTCATACAGCTCACTGGCATTGATCAGAATTACTTTGTCTTTACGGTCATCTGGCTTGTTCTTATTGAATACCCATAAGTAAGTGTAGATACCTGTGTTGAAAAATTCATCGGTAGGCATTTGAATAATGGCTTCCACCCAATCATTTTCAAAGAAGTGTTTGCGGATGGTGCTTTCACCACTTCCAGCATCACCACTGAATAACGTAGATCCATTGTGGACGACTATTGAAAGGCCGTCATTGGCTAATTGATACAAAATATGCTGAGTGAAAAGAAACTGACCATCTGAAATTGAAGGTAGTGCTACAAATCGCTCAGTAGTATCGTTTTGAATGTCTTTTTGGTAGCCTTTCCAGTCTACACCGTAAGGAGGGTTGGCAACTACTATATCAAAACGTTTCTCGATGAAGGAAATGTTAGTAAGGGTGTTGCCATATTTGATTTCGGAATCAGCCCTGAAACGGCTTTCAATTTTCGCCAAGGCGTAAAGACTATCGCTCCAGTCTTCACCAAATGTTTTGGTAGGACGTTTGAACTTCTCTTTGATTTTATCCTCTACACCAAAGAGTAAGTTTCCTCCTCCGCAGGTCGGGTCATAGATTGTTAGGAACTTACCATTGTCTTCAATCTTGGAGGCAATCAGTTCGGAAATTAGTGAAATGATGTCGTCAGGGGTGTACTGTTCCCCTGCGGTTTCTGCTGAAATGTCTGCCCATTTTCGTTTGATATGTTCTTCAAGTGTGGTGATTTCAGAATTGTTGAATGGGGTCAGATCAATTTCACTCCATGCCTTAACTGTTTCAAATAAGATGCGTTTCTTTTTAAGCTGGCCACTTACTCCTGAAATGTCGAGGAACTTTTCTTCTTCAGTACCTTTGTCAACCCCTAACAAATACTTGGTTTCCGGGTCGAAGGATTTCAGGTAGGCATGGAAGTCAATATCAAAGGTCTTGTCATTCTTGCAAATGTCTTTGAGTGTTTTGCCCTTACGGATGAGGTAGTCATTATATCCCAATCCTTCCAGTTGGAACATTTCTACAAAATCTTCAATATTATCTCTGCCTAATTCTTCTTCTAACCTATTGGCTTCCCTCACTAATCTACTTTCGACCATGAGTAGGGCAAAAAAAGGCATCATGTATCTTGGAAAATCACTTTGTTTAATACCCGCTCCAATTAATAAATCGGCTGTTCTCCATACATCAGATTCATATTTTAATATTCCGTTACTCATCTATTCCTTAATTGCATATAATTGTGTTCAACTTTATTAAATTTGGAATAAATATAGAACAATAATATGTTAATGAAGGTAAAATGAATTCAATTGATTCAAAAACAGGAATTTGAGATGAATTCTTCTTTTCGCAGAAAGAAAAAGGTATTAATTCCGAGACGTAATATTCCCCAAATAAATCAAATGCCCTTTTCCTGATCTTCCGGGCTTATAATAAACTGAACCTGATATTTCCTTCGGAATCTTATAAACGATATAAGTGGTTTTTGAAGTAAGTGGGTTTATCTGATCCAGCATAATTCCCCATCCATCGAGCATTACCGGTTCTGCATGATCAAACTTGTATTCTTTTCCATTGTAATTGATGTAAAGTACCCCTTCCATGATCATCCTACTTTCATTGTCAGTGTTTTTGAAGGTGGTATTGATGACAACTCGAGAGGCTTTTTATCAGCCTTTTTAAGTGCCATCACATCAATCATGAAGGTAGGCTAAAGGTTTTGTACAATTAAAAAAGGAGCGCTTAAAAAGCAAGATATTGCTATTTTCCTGACACTAAGAATTCAAAGGCTCTATCCAGAGTATATCCCCCCTGATCATTATACAGTAACTCATTGTAATACAGGGATTTATTGAATACACCACTTACGGCCAAATCTCCTATTGAATTGAGCTCTAATTCATTTTTAACTAATGCCTCGAGCCTGCTTCTGGTTATTTTTCCAGTGATTTTCAATCTATCGGAGTAACCTAAATAATTGAGACCTGAACCAAGTTTTATTTTCCCATCAGCCCCTTTATTGAATTTATACAAAAGAGGAAGTGACGTCAGTGTGAACGCTTCCAATTCGGTATGCATGAGGATTGCAATAGCGGCTTCTAAAAAGCTTTGTTTTGCGTAGAACCTCTTGACATCGTCCAAATCATCATTAAAGACTTCCATTGATATTTGAATTTTAAGGGGGGCAGAGTTTATTACTTTCAGTTCATCAAATTCATATATTTTTTGAATTGAGTCAATTGTTAACATTGGCACCACTACATCTAAATTGCTTTGATATGCGGCTATTTGTGAGTGGTTTAATTCAACTTTTGACTCCTCTTTCGGCAGTTTATTCAAAATACCTACCCAATTTTTGTTTTCTTTCGGAAACAAAATGATTTGGTAATGGGTAGCTGGGTTATGAAATTTAAAGTTGTTTCTTTGATGGGCAGCTTTGAATTGTTTTATTAAAATTTCCTTTACAACATTATCGTCATAATTGCCTGTAATTGAAAGGTGTTGAGTAATTGAGGTTTTTGCTGAAGATTCAAATACCTTTTCATCAATAACTTCATATATGGCATCTAAAACAACTTTTTGTCCATTTTTATCAAAGTATACATTCCCCTTCAAGCCGTAAGTAAATTCTGAAGAACTTTTTACAACTTTACTCTTTCCGCTATTTTCACTTTCAAACAGTTCCATAACAGAAGATAAGAGGTAGATAAAGAAAAATATTCCAAAGAATACAACAACTACTTTTCCACATCCGGAACCGCATCCCTTGGATGATTTCGGAATGAGACTTGTTTTAACGGGTTCTTGAAAGGTTTTCTGTATGGAAAAACCACAGTGTGGACAAAAATTTAAAGTATCGCTTATTTTTCCATTACATTCCGGGCATTTAATAACTCCCATAATTACGTTCGCTTTTTTAAGATCATTAAGATAAGGATTATTTCCATAACTGTCATATATGATAGTATCTTTTAATACAGTATGACCTTCATTTGTTGTTGGATAACAACTAATTATTCATGCTATCTGAAAAGGAAATATTCTTAAAGAAATTGGGAAACCACCTGAAGACCAAACGTCAGGAGAAAGGATACAGTACTATTGAGATGTCCCGTAGATTATTCATGGATAGTGGTAATTATACCAGGATAGAAAACGGAAAGACTAATCCTACATCTTTTACATTGTTCAAATTCTGTGAAGCATTGGAAATTAGGATTGCGGATTTATTTCGGGATTTTGACAGTTGATAACTCGACAAGCAAACCGCCAAACTAACTCCCAATACCTACGCTATTACTTAAAACAAGCACAAGGGCAATTTAAATTACTTCTGACTAAACATCTTAAAGACGCCATCATTAGGCATGGTTGGTGATGAGTCGTCCTTCAGAGGGGCTGTAAAAGCCTGACTAATAATATCAACTAGAGATTGGATTTTTAATAGAGTTAACTTTTTATGTCCGGGATCGTTAATACTTCCAATTTTCAGGATCGAGATTTCTCAAACCAAACATTGCTGCCTTCAGGCTTGGGAGCTTGTATTTTCTATGCTCAATTTCTTTATAGGGAACCCGAATTTCATTTCCAAAAATGTCAACCGCTACACGATAAAATGTCTCCACTTCAGTATAGTAATAACCTTCGGCGGTCTTTCTAATTACTGATCGATACTCTTCAACCTCAAATGGCACCCTATTTTCTGTTCTTTCAATTTTTGACTGCTTGTAAAGTGTATGCAAAATTGGCATCTTTTGCCTCCACCGGATAAAGGTGGATATATCAATACCGTTCATCATGCAACACTTTTTAAGTGATGTAACTCCCAGACTATACTCAAAACAAATTTGTTTTGTAGTAATGTACATTTCCTTTTCTCTTGAAGAAGCGTGTTTTAAATACTCCTCTTTTTCTGATTCATTTAGCTCGAGTTTTTGTGATTCCTTCGCTAATTCAATGACCCTCTTGTTTGTAATGTCTGGATAAATATCTCCCTCTGGAGTCCGAATGATAACTTTTTGCCGCCTTGTGCCTAATTCCTTCACCGGCGTATTCCTAGCTGTCTTTTTGTTTAATATTGGTAGAATTTGAGGGATACGGACTAACCAATCACCGTTTTCCTTTCTTGCTAACTCGTCCTTTAAATCTTTATTAATTGCATCCAAAGAGTTTAGACGATTATAGCCAGTTCTTAAACAAACATTAACCACCTCACAAGCATCCTTTAATTTTAGCCAATCATCTTCATTAAATTCTTTCATGGTTGATTTTGCAGTTAGGTTACTTAATTTTGGTGTCGTTAAAAAATTGATCAGACAGTTTTGTGCCATCTACTGGAGAAATCCAATCGTTTATATATTCATTAAATATGTTCCAACCTTCCTCATCATCCAGCC
Organism: Cyclobacteriaceae bacterium; assembly: GCA_029882725.1. Lineage (GTDB taxonomy): Bacteria > Bacteroidota > Bacteroidia > Cytophagales > Cyclobacteriaceae > JAHEMU01. The sequence continues at coordinate 4,802 of JAOUKG010000046.1, read as the reverse complement.
AGTTAGAATCACGCTTTTTCTCATTGCTTTGAGGCAAATCAAACCCGAATTTTTGCCAAACCCTTCTTCCAGTGAGTGCGTAAAGTATTTCTTCCAAAGCGTCGAAATATTCTGATTTACCTTCATCTAATTCAGTAAAATTTGGGATATGAAATATTTTATTCGTGTATTTCAATACTTTTATATAATTATCCTCGGTTTTCTTGATTTCTCGAATGTCTTGACTCGTTTCTAAACACTCAGTTTCAAACCGAGAACACCATTGCTCAACCAGAAAGTTGGAAAGCTCATCACCATCTGTAATAATGTGATAATGAGGATTGAATAATTTTGACTCTAATGAATAGGAACATTCTGTAATTCTAACTCCACAATAATTTGGGAGCTTTCCCTTTATATATCTATAATTTGCACTTCGCAAAATTTTTCCGAACTCATCCTTCATTGCATCAAACCTCCCTATCAAGTGTGGTGCATCAATATTTCTTAGTGTTAGGGTTACAATCCTTGGTTCTTGCCATAATCGTATTATCGGAAGGTAACTGTTTATATTCACTGCCATTCTATTTGGTATACAGTTCAGACAGAACCTGTTTTTACAGTAAGTGCCTTTAAATGAATTGCCTACTTTCTTTGCAGCCGAAAGGCAGTGGAAAGAATTCCAAATTAACTTTTTGAATTTTTCTTCCCGCTCTTTCAATTTGGCAACATCAATCAGTTCTAAAGCAAAGCTCATTGCTATACTCTTTTTAATACCCTTTTTACGGACCTGATTTGAGGTACTACCGGTGTGACTTAAAATGGAGTTGATGTCGAGTTGTCCTAATGTATCAAGTGACTTCATAGAAAAGTTGAATTTGATTGATAATTAGGAGATCAAACTATCAAGGTCTGACTTTTTGAAATAGACTTTCCGGCCAATACGTTTGGCTTTAATTTTACCCTTGATTTCCCAGGAGCGGAGAGTGGCTTTAGTGATTTTTAATAGCTTACATGCTTGAAGAGGATTTAAGTACTCTTCCTTTTCGTCTAGGGCGCTTTGAGGTTGGTGACTTTCAAGTGCAGATTTTACTTCCTCTGCGATTAACATTCGTAACTGATCAGTTGGAATGTTTGTGAATATTGAGTTTTCCATGTGTAAAAAATTTGATTACACTAATGAAGGGAAACTCAATACAAAACGAATTCGGAAATTCGGAATCCGAATCAATCCGAATAAAATTTATTCAAATAGGCTATAATATTGTCAATTTCAGGGGATATCTTGGCGTCATTAGGAGCGTAGATATCAGTGAAATTAAATTCCAAAACAAGTTTGAAAGCCTCGAAGTACTCTTGATAAGTACAATTATATTTGCCTCGGCGAGATTTTATAAATTCGCCCTTTTTAAGTCTTTTTATTAATGACTTTAGTTCAGCAGCAGAACCGGTCCATTCTAAGTCTTCAGTTAATTGGCAAGAAGGTGCATTTAGGTATTCTAATATTTTAGCACTATATATTTTTTTCTTAAAGATTTCCTCAAAAGTGGTTATCGGTATTTTTTTTGCTCTTTGGTTTTGCGTTTTAATCTCTCGAAAAAAAATGTCGATATCATTTTCGATCCACCGTGTGATTTGTTCTTTTTGGGAGTTGCCGATTTCATTATATAAAGACTCAAGTAAATCAACAAATAACCTTTTCTTATGATCTGACCAAGTTGATTTTGGGTCCGGTGAATTCCTCTCAAGTAGGATTAGAAAGTCTAATGCAGCCAGTATACTCTTTTGGTTTTTGAGATAAACTATCAATAGAGATCTTAGGCCTCCCTTGTCAAAGTAAAACTCAAGTGGAGGAGTAGAATATAGCCAAAGAGCTATTTCCGGAAATGTAATTTTCAATGCTTTATCAAAATCCGTTGTGTCCTTAAACATTGCTTAGTGCTTTTGATAAATCATCTACTGATGTATGCTCATACTTCATAAGTGTCTTCAATGAAGTATGACCTGTAAGCTTCATTACCACATTAGGTGGCATACCCTTTAACAGAAGAAAGGAGATAGCAGATCTTCGAGCTGTATGAGCTGAAACAAATTCCCACTTTTCACCTTCTTCGGTAACTTTTTTACTGCCCATTTTCCTTTCTTTTGAAACCAATGTTTTGATTTTGGCCTCTTTGCAGATTTCTTTGATTTCCCGGTTAAAAACCTGAATGGTCATTTGAGGTATGGTATAATTATACCGTTGGAGAATACTAAGTGCTTCAGCGGAAAACCCTACTAATGGTATTTTCATTAACTTGTTGGTTTTCTCCTGTTTAAAAATCCATGTATTATCCGAGATCTGAGATTTATTAAACTTCATGATGTCACCCCACCTCTGAGTGGTATAAAACATAAGTAAGAAGATGTCTCTTACCTTGTTGTGCCAGCCTTCAAGTTCCAAATCAATTATACTCTTTATTTCGTTCTCATTTAGTACGATGATTTCGTGTTTAGCCTCCTTACGGGCAGTAAACTTCATGAATGCAGTATTTGAATGTAAACCACGTTCCATTGACCATTTCATGGCTGTTTTTATACAGCCTATGTATTTACTAATCGTATCGTCCAGCATTCCAACTTCACTTCTACTATTAGCATATCTCTTTGTAGAGGTTAGCATCCAATGTTTGAATTCTGCTTCAAAGGTTAGGTCTATATTCTCAAGCTGAAGCCTTAAATTCCTTTCATTACTGAATGATTCAACTTTGCTTTTTAAAGTGTTGTATTTCTTTATGGTCGTGGGTGCTAACAATGAGGTGCTGGATTCAATAAAAGAATCAATCACACTAAGAAATGAAGTGTCAACATCCTCCTCTTCTTCAGTAGTGAAAAGGTTTTCTTCTAAATATTTCTTGAGTTCGTTTGGGGTGGGTATCGTACCCTGACTTTTCAAAGATTTGTATTGAAATTCAATCAAGCCAGAAACCCGGTTAAGGTGGTTCATGATTGATTCATATTCTTCACTTTCCAATTGAGGTTTGGGAAGCTGTCTGGCTTTACTCCATTTCTTTGTGGCTATTTTCCAACCGGTTGATGTCTGTAAACGTTTACCATCATACCGGAAACTCACGTAAATGGGAGATTCTTTCTTGCTGGGCGATTTGAGATAGTAGGATATAGCCATAGTCAAAACGGTAACCATAAAGGTAACCGTTTTTCTAACATTTATTATATTCTATTACTTTTTATTTTTACTGGATTCATGTAAAATAGCCTTTAATTACATATTTGAGACGATTTTCGTGAAAGTTGAAAAAATTAGGAAATAGTGATATGTAGCCCTGCTCCCGCTACTAAAAACCCTCAATACAGATTGTATTGAGGGTTTTTTGCGTTTGGGGGATAGAATGGGGGATAGAATCGCCTTGATCTTTCTATAAAGATGTCTGGACTACTATCTAATGCCAGCTAAAAAAGCATGGTTTCCAAGGTGCTAACAGGAAAATGTATTTTACTTAAATTCTTTCATCTTGAAAGGGAAAAAAACGGGCTCACTTATTATTGGCTTCTATGTTTACTTCAAGAAAGAGTTTTTTTGCATGGTCTGTTTTTTGCTACTTTCTTTTGTAGGAAAAATAAAATGACATTCAGCAACATAACCCCCCACCCCTTTATTTAATCAATTTCCCTTTTGGGTTTAGGTAGGGGGAGTGATATACATGTACCACAAGCAGAGGGGTAGATAAAATTTTTATAAAAATTTTCATGCCGTATGCAGGTGGATATGCGTTGGATATGCTATAGTGCAATGCAGGTGCATATGCACATGCATGCAACTCTAATCAAAACTTGGGAAAAGATTACAATTTCCAGTCTTCATGCCCACCTTATTCCGGGTTTTTTAAAATTAAGTATTTTGGATAATTTTATAGCGTAATACCCACCATTCAATGATTTTTGAAAATATTCATGAAATTAATTTTTCCGGAATAGGGTGGATATTTGTGCCGGTTTTTGCAGGAGGGTTGTTGGTTATCGGAAGTTATTGCAATTAGATCGCCAAAAGCTATGCTTTGGTATTTTTTTGATTAAATTTATTACCAAACATAGCTTTGGCTCAAGTTTGGCGGGTACATCGAGATTTTTCCCTTTGAATTCTCTTGCACGAACGCGTAGCCCTAGCGTTATCAGCAACCAATATTATGGCAAGACTTATCACTCTAGTTTTATTATTTGTTTCATTGAATTCGTTTGGGCAACTTCCTGCTTTTGAATCAAACGTATTAACCGATAATTCGAGTAAATCATTAATACAAGAGAATTTTTCGTCTGACTTTGAATACATTATTTCATACCATGGGAATTCTTATTGGTCAGGAAATAAAACCTATTATATCTTCGGACATGATGGTCAAAAATGGCAACTCATAAGGTGGACATTTAAATTTAATGAACAAAAGCAACCAATCAAACAACGACTGAAAAGATTAAAATTTAGTCAAGATCAATTCGCAGGAATACTAACGTTAATGTCTGAGACGAATTTTTACAATCTCAAACAAGAACTATTAAACCTAAATGAAAAAGACAACGGAGACGGAACCATTGTAGCTACTATAATAAGTGATGGGGGAACCGACAATTTTGAACTAATTTCACCTCAATCTCACAGAAAATTCAGTGCCTACGCTGCAGATATACTACAAGAACAATATCCAACATCAGACCGACAGACCTTTATAAGTTGTCGAAATAAAATTCTGAAACTGATATACGCGAAAAGCTGATAATTGAGTAGACGGCTGACGGTCAAATGACCGCCAGTGCGCCTCTCACACCAC
>JAOUKG010000762.1 GCA_029882725.1 Cyclobacteriaceae bacterium | reverse complement strand
TTGCCCGGTTTATGCAATAGACTTCGTTATGAGGGTCAAAAAGGCAAAAAAGATGCGTGAAAAGGGAGATTTTGGCACGGAAACATAGTAACCATTATGGTGAGTACTAAAATCGACCTTCTTGCGCATATTTGAAGCGTTTTTGAGCCGTAATAGAATGTCTAGCATAATCCGGGTTAAATAGTTAACAGGTCCTTATTTGCTATATGTGGCAATATAGTTCAGTTTTTATAACTGAAAGGTCAAGGTTAGATGTCCGTTTCTTCCGTCTGAGGGGATAATTCCCGGGCCCGGATAGCCGGTGGCACGTCTTGTGAAATACATGGAATTAGTAAAATTGTTTAGGCTAAATTCAGCTTTTAACCATTTTTTGATCTTGTATTGTGCCGAAAAATCCATGACGTAATAGGCCGGAATCGTACCTTCAACAGCTCCCGGAACAGGAGGGTTATTTGGCGCGTTGGTTGCATCAGAAAATTGATCAGACAAATAGGATAGTTGTACTGTAGCTCCCCAATTTAAGTATTTCCAGGTTACTCCCGTTCTTAGGTTGTTTGTTGGGGAAAACTCTACCTTATTTCCTTTAATCTGCTCGCCCGCCTTTATGTATTTTGTGTGTAGATAGGTGAAGTTGGTAAACAGGCTTAAAGAAGCTTTGGAAAGTGGGTTTTTCCACTTTATAATATCCAATTCAATAAAACTTTCTACTCCAATATTACGGGCGTTTCCAATATTGGAGCGATATCGATAGACCCGGAAGTCTTGATCGCGCATTAAAATAGTGCCTATTCTGTTTTTGTATAAAAGTAAAAAACCGGTGATGTCATAAGTAAAGAAATTTGCGTGAGATCCTCGTATCCCCAAATCAAATGTGTAGCCTTTTTCATCGGTGATATCCGGGTTTACCCGAAGGGTAGGAGTGGTGATCCGTATGTCACTGTAACTTACCGATTTGTAATTTTGGCTAATATTGGAGTACACTTCCATAAAATCAGATTTCTTATAACTAACACCCAGGCCGAATAAGAGAAAATCCCGTTTGTTTTGTAAGTCACTGTATTCAATTAATTCAGATTCATCTACAATTAAAGGATTCCCTGCTAAGTCTGTAGGGATGGTTTTTCGATAATATCCGTTGGAATTTGTAAGGATATATTCATATCGAACCCCGGGGGTTATCGACAATTTATCGGTCAGTGTAAAGATGTTTTCAGCAAAAAGCGCCAGATTTTGACCTCCATTGTCATAATTATACCTCAAAGAATCACTTTTCACGTAAAAAAAGTCTGGGTTTTTTCCCTTGGTGGCAAGTCCATCTTTGTTTAGTGAATTCCCGTCATATAACCGTACACCTACCAAAACAGATGATATTTTTTCACCGATCGTATAACGATGTAGCAGTCTGGTTTCAGCACCTATATTTTTAAAATTACCATCGATTAGTGTTCTGTCAAAACTGTCATTGTCCTCCCTGTCTATAGCCTCTAAATTTCCTAATGCCTTACGGGAAGCTATTAAACCAAATATTCGTGTGTTCAAGGATGTATACGGTGAGAATTGTTTGTCGTAATTGAATGAAAACAAATTCCAATCTACAAGAAACCAGTTTCGTTCTCTAAAAGATAATTGTGGATTCACTAAAAACTGCTGATCCGTTACTCCGCCAGGTTGTTTGGCCAGGTAATGGAGTTTGCTGTAATCAAGAGATAATTTAGTTTTGTCATTCGGTTTCCAGGTTACTTTCGCGTAAGCATTTTGTGCCTTAAATTCAGAATTGCACCTCCAACAATCTCCCGATTTTATTTGGAAATAGGAATAATAGGACCATTTATTTTTGGTTCCCCCAATACTTGTAAAGGAATTTAAGTAATTGTATTGCCCGTATGTAATGGAAGATTCTGCAACAAAGAGTTTGTCTTGTGGAGCTTCTTTGATTTTGAAGTTTATTAATCCGCCGAATTGAGTTCCATATTGTAAAGAAGAGGCCCCCCGGACCACCTGAATCGATTTCAAGGCTTGCATAGGGGGCGAATAATAGCTTTCGGGGTATCCCAGTGCATCAGCACTCATGTCTATGCCATTTTGTCGGGTATTGAAGTTGGAAGATCTGTTAGGACTCAACCCCCTTCCACCAACACCTAATTGAATTCCCGCACAATCACTTTCCCAAATATTTAAACCGGAAATTCGGGAATAAATCTGGCGGGCATTATTTGTCGCCTTATTCGCAATTACTTTGTCAAGTTGTATAACCTCAGTTTTGCGCCCTTCATATATACCCATACCATCTACACCATTCAGTCGTGTATTTCCAAAGGCATTTTCTTCAGTAGTACTTACAATCACTTCA
>JAOUKG010000760.1 GCA_029882725.1 Cyclobacteriaceae bacterium | reverse complement strand
GGTGGTATCCAGCCAGAAATTGGGTTTATTGAAATATTGAGAAATTAATATGAGAAAAATAATATATGCTTGCCTTTTTAGCCTTGGGTTTTTGAATTTAGCTCAGGCTCAGCAACCACCAGTGAATTCATTGTATATGTTTGATCAATTATTGATCAATCCTGCTTATGCCGGTGCTCAGGTGCAATTTAGTGCAACAGCCGTACACAGAAATCAGTGGGCAAACTTTCCCGGAGCACCCAAGACCTCTTCATTCTCCACTCAAACCACAGTGGCCAGGAATAAGGTTGGAATAGGTTTGATATTTATAAACGACCGTATCGGTGTGCATAACGATAATATGATATATATGGCTTATTCATATAAACTTGAAATGCCCGTAGGAGAATTATCTTTAGGTATTCAGGGAGGTATGCAAATGATAAAATCAGATTGGGATTTATTAAAAACCAAGGATCCTGATAATACTTTAGCGGGAATAACTTCAAATACCAACCCTAATTTTGGAACAGGTATATTTTATTCAAACAGGGATTTTTATGCTGGGTTGTCTGTCCCCTATCTGCTTAATAGTATTACTACAGAGCCTGATTTAACACTTTCTGAAGGGAATAGAGAAAGGGTATACTGGATGACTGTGGGAAATAAGAGGCCTATGGGAAAAGATTTTGAGATCATTCCTCAGGCCTTGATAAGGTTGCAAAAGGGGTCCCCTTTATCATTTGATTTGAATACTCATATTGTTTATAAAGATGCTGTAGGTATAGGTATGAGTTATCGTATAATTGAAGGAATTGTGGCTATGTTTGAATTAAAACTCAACGAAAACCTTCATGTGGGGTATGCTTATGATATGACCACCTCCGCTCTACAGAAATATTCTAACGGTACACATGAAATTATGATCAATTATCGATATAAGATACCTGCATTGCATAAAGGTTTGGAATGTCCTTCGTACTTTTGATGTATAATTGTTAAAAGTATAAACATTTTTTTAATCTTTGCATTGTAATTATAAAATTAAGACTAACTATTAACATACTTAAAAATGAAAAATCAAATGAAAAAAGTGGCTATTTTGAGCGCTGTTTTTTTAGCGTTCCTTTCTTTTGAAATAAAAGCACAGAATTATAAAACTGCAATAGGTATTCGCGGTGGGCTTTATAACGGACTTACTATAAAGCATTTTACCGGAGGGAACAAAGCAATTGAAGGATTATTGGCCTCAAGATGGGGAGGTTTTAACATTACAGGGTTACTTGAATTTGATAACTCTATCAGTGATGTAGACGGTCTTTCTTGGTTTTATGGTTTTGGAGGACATATTGGTTCTTGGGGTAATAATAAAAGTGCTTACTTTTACGATCCTAATCAGCCTGACACATATAGATATACTATTATTGGTTTAGATGGAATTCTTGGTCTTGAATTTACTATACCTAATGCACCATTTGCATTTCAGTTAGATTGGAAGCCAGTATTTAACTTATCTGGTTATAACGGTTTTATTGGTGATGGTGGTGCCTTTTCTATAAGGTATGCAATTAAATAATTGAAGTGTACAAATCAACACAAAAAAAGCACCATTTTTGGTGCTTTTTTTGTGCCTCATAATTATGGTTAAACCCTTTTAAGGTAAAAATTCAGCTAAATTTTAAGGAGAAGGGATTAATACTGGCGGGAGAAACAGGGACATTTAAGGGTACACGAGTGTTTCCGTTGGTCCGGACGCCCGTCCGGTCCTTAACCATGTCCTAATTACAGAGGTTAATGGGTGTTTCAGTTCGTCCGTATGTTCAGTTGGTCTCTGTTAAAAGATCTTAACAGGCCCCGTTGGTCCGGACGTCCGTCCGGTCCTTAACCATTATGCTCCGATTAATTTTTAATTTGATACTTTTTTCCAACTCCACACTTTGATTAGGGTTTACTAAAAAAGAAAAAAGTGGAAATCTTTACTATAACCTCTACTCCCCATTAGCCTCCTTCAAAAGGAATTTCTTAAATGCGTTTGTGTTGTACCGGGCCATGCCAACCTCTTTTTTCAAAATCTTTCCTTCTTTTGAAACAACATAGGTGGTAGGAATACTTGAAACAGTTAGCTGGGAGGTTAAACTTCCACTCCATTGATAATAGGGAAATGCATACGCTTGCTTGTCCATGTATCTTTTGGCTGCCTGTTCATTTCTGTCAATTGAAAGCATTACAAATACAATGTCTTTTTCATTTTTAAGATCCAAATATAGCTCATCAATCCCAGGCATTTCTGCTTTACAAGGTGCACACCAAGAGGCCCACAAATTCAGAAAAACAACTTTGCCTTTAAACTGAGAAAGATTTACCAATTCCCCTTTTTGAT
>JAOUKG010000759.1 GCA_029882725.1 Cyclobacteriaceae bacterium | reverse complement strand
CATTATAATGGGTATGAGTAGAGAGATCATAGTTGAAATTCCAATAGTCATAATGACCACGGTAAGCATATTGATAAAATGAAGGTAGATAAACTGTTCTGGACGCTTTTCCCTCCAGCCATTTTGAAGAAATTTCACCCTTAAATTGACTGCCACCATTTAGCATTACCTTTCCTTCTATCTGGGCTCTAAACAGATCTTTTACCTTCCATCCAGACTCAAACCCGGCATAATGTTCAGCATTTTCAGTTTTAATACCCAGGGAGTCGGTGTTCATCCACTGATACTCCATTTTGATGTCTCTTCGTTGAATATAAGCACTGTAATAAAAGTTTTTTGCAGCACCATTTACTCCCAAACGGTTATTTAATTCGGTGAATTTATTAAAATCTTCCTCTTCTTTTTCTAGGGATACTATTTCTATATTGTCGAAAAAATCTATATCGCCCGACGTTTGATCAGCAGTAAATGATGCGGTTCTTTTCTCTCTGTCCAAGGTGTGAAAAAATCTAAAAAACTCACTTAATCTGTAATCATGGTAAAGATGCACATTGTTTTTAAAGAATGTGGATTTTGCTGTACTCATAAAAGTACCAACATAGGCTGAAAAGAAGAGGTCTATATTCGAAGAGTCTGAAACACTCAGACCTCCTTGTTCAAATTGTTGGTGTTTAGTTCGGTCAAAGCTTGAGAATAGCCAGTATTTTTCATTTTTTGACCGGTAACTTGTAAAGAAGTTGTAACCTATTGATTCTACATTACGATCTCCCCGCCTTAGTTTTTGTACTTGTTTGTCGGCCAGATAGGATTTGTAATTCCCGCCAAAATTCCATCTGGGATTGATGTTTCTTGTGTAGCCTACTTCGGTTTTAGATCGACCTCCACCTCCCCATGTGGATCTAAACCACGAGTAGGGGGATTTTGTATCATAATACTCAATTTTTGCGGGATCGAAAAGGTAATAATCAAAAGCATCTACACCCAGGCGCGCTCCAATTGTATTTGGAGAGGATGTAAACAAAGGGTTTAAGGCAGTGCCTAAATTTCCCAAATCATGATAGGTGTATTTTAGTTGATCTAACGGGTGAAAATTATAATGAAAATCGATCAGTGTTGTGTCGGAGGGTTTTAAGCTGTCCAGATTGTAGATGATGTTTTTTTCAAAATTGTATAAGGTAGTGGAAGGACCATACACATTTTTTGTACTGTCGTCTATTACAGTAGAACCTCTTTTTGCCACCGGGGGCATATTTTGACCAATGGCTGTAAAGGCCATGGTAACGATCAAAAACGAAAAAAATATCCTCTTTTTATTCACGGGTGCAAAATTATCCAATTATTCTTCTACTGAGTATTCTTTTATGGAATTTCGAGTCAATTCAAGGAATTTACTTTCATTTTCGAGAAAAACCGTCTCGACAGGCAGGTAAAACACCGGCCAGTTTTCCCATACTTTTCTTAGGTTTCTATCCATCCATTTTACCGCATCTTTTTCGGTAAGTAAAATTCCCAATTCCCCATTTTGGAGTTGATTGCCAAATTGAGAGTTTACCTCTTCGATCTGAGGCAAGGTATAGTGTTGATGGTCGGGGTATTTATAATGCTTTGCAACGTTCCAAAAACCGGCAACATAACTTTCAAGTTGATCGGTATGAGCTATTCCTGTGACCAGAATAATCTGCTTGGGTAAATTTTGTTGTGTCCCCAACTGTATTGGTTCTGCATATTTTAAGGTAGTGAAGAACACTGGTTTTTCTGTGTACTTTTGAATTTCTTTTTGAATTTGATCTTTTTCAATGTCTTTCAAACCTTCAGGGCATTTGGTAATAATTACAACATCAGCTCTTTTAATATTACTTCTTTTTTCCCTCAATCTTCCTGAAGGCATGACTAAATCATTATAAAATGGACGTTGAAACCTGCTTAAAACGATGCTAAATGAGGGTTTTACTGTTCTGTACTGAAATGCATCATCCAGCAAAAAAAGATCAATTTCAGGTCTTTCTGCTAAAATGAAGGGGATGGCGGTTTCCCGTTCCTTGGAAACAGCAACAGTTATGTGTTTTTTAAATTTTAAATAGATTTGAAATGGCTCATCGCCGGCTGTTTCTGCGTTGTCTGATTCGTTTATGATCCTGAAACCAATGCTTTTTCGCATATAACCCCGGCTGAGAACGGCTATTTTATGGCTTTCCTTAAATTCCTTTATAAGGTATTCTGTGAAAGGAGTTTTACCTGTACCTCCAACTTCCAAATTACCAATTGAAATTACATTGGTTTCAAATTTTACCGCTCCCCGCAAATTTTTGTTATAAGCCCAGTTCCTGATTGAAGTTATTAGATTATATAATAAGGAGAAT
>JAOUKG010000045.1 GCA_029882725.1 Cyclobacteriaceae bacterium | reverse complement strand
TTGCAATTAAAATCAGAACAGGCAATATGATAAATAGCTTTCTCAATATCTCGATTTTGGAGGTCCGTATTGTGAGAATTTTATTCCAAAGTAAACTTCATAGGTATTGATTCCAAGATTATTATACCTTAAGGTGGAAGTATTCCAATCGTAGCTAAAGCCTACTTTAAATTTTTTGGTCTCAAATTCAGTAAGCATGATCGCAGCATCTTTTACCCGATACCATGCACCTAACCTCACGAAATTTTCCGCAAATAACTCAGAGCCCGAAGCAAAAAATCTGTAAGTAAGATAACTTCCAAAATTTTGTTGGGAAGTGCTATTTTGATAGGCCACTAAAACGTTCACAGACCCTGTAAGATGAACCCCCATTTTAAAAACTATACCTCCATGGTATTTGTATAAAAGAGGAAGTCTGTGCAAATCATCAATAATCATTGATTCATTAGGGTTGTTCATATGTGCCACTGATAATCCGCTATTTATACTCAGTACTTTCTGATTTTCACTTGGTACCGGGTTATGCCACCAAAAAACGCCAGATCCAATATCTAAATAGGCTTTATTTCTAAAGTCTAAATTGTCAGTGGGAATGATAGTGGCGTCGCTGGCACCAAGGTAAGGGTTATATTGCGAACCCCATTCCAATGTACTGGTGTCAATTCTTTTTTGTATAAAACCACCTTGAACCCCAAAATATATTACATTAACATGTTTAGGGTCGAGAGGTAAATTATACGCAAAATTCCCTGTGGCTCCAATTGTTTTAAAGTTTTCATTCAGTCCGGCCATGTCATTATAAAGTGAAAGGCCGACCCCCCCTTTATGTCCCAGTGGCTTTGAGTGTTTGGAATCATAAATAGGCATTATTACTGACACCTGTGAGGTGTAGTAAGGGATCAGAGACCCCCACTGTTCTCTGAAATTGGAAGTGAAAATAAAATCCTCTTCAATTCCTGCAAGTGAAGGATTCAGATAAAGTGTAGAATTATAAAACTGCGAAAAGACAGCATCCTGGGCTTTGGTGCCAGAAATGAAAAAGAGGAGTGTTATAAACACTCCTAATATTTTCTTAGAGTTTACTTTCGACAAACCTTTATATTATTTAACCAATGTTACAGTTCCTTGTAGGTTTATAATATCTCCATCATTAAATTTCCCCCTCAACACATAAGTATAAACGCCTAACTCTTGTGTCTTATTTCTAATGGAACCATTCCAACCACGAGAGTTTGCTTCTTCAAAAGAAGTTGTTTTGTAAACAGCCTTCCCCCAACGGTTATAAATTTCGAAGGCAAATCCTTCATTAGATATATCTTCACCAAATACCCTTACTGCCCTGTCAGTTTCATTTGAAGCCTCGGGATTGAAGACAGATGGAATAAAGATATTTCTATTGGCCTTGATCGAAATGGTTTTTTCAAGACTAGATTCACAATCACCTTTTGTTACAGAAAGAGAAATGGTGTGTTCGCCAGGTTCTTCAAAAGTATAATAGGCAGTAGGTGAGTAATCCTTATACACATTGTCAAAAGTCCATTCGTAGGAATCCCCATCCTGACTTTCAGGAACAAATTCATACTCCAAGCGAGTTTTATAGTCTTCGAATTTTGAAGGTTCTGCAAGAAATGCAGGGTTTATTCTAACGATTTTTGTTGATGCAGAGGAGGTTTTTGATTCACACTTATTAGTAAGTTTGGCTGTAAAAGTCAGTTCCTCGTCTGTAGAAGACGGTACATAATACACTAAGCTTCCTTGTTTGTTTTTAAATGTTCCCGTTCCTCCCTCAACAACCCAGTCAACTTCAAATTTAGCTGAGTTACTTGATTCAAATTGTAATAACACTTCTTCAGCTTCACAATATTCGGGATTAACAGCTATTTGCCCCATTATAGGATCCATTTTAACCACTTGAACTTCTCCAATTCCCTGATTGGTGCAATTTCCATTATTGACATCAATTATATAGTAGGATCCTTCATCTGAAACATTTTCTTCCCAATATTTTTCTGTGGAAGTAAATGATTTTGTTGTACTGCCATTTCCATAAGTAACATTCCAAGGACCCACTCCATCCATGTTAAAAAGTAATTTTGTTGACTCTCCCTGACAAATAGCTTCCAACTCACCACCAGAGATAACGGCTGTAGGAAGTTCTGCAATAACAACTTTTGCAACTGCATCTTCAGAATTAATATCGGTGTTTGAGCATTTCGCGTCTTGAACACCCGTAGCTGTAAACTCGCCACCTATTGTAGTAGTAATAACAAATCTACTTTCATTAGTTTCAATAGAATAGGTTTGAACGCCATCTGTATAATCAACAACCCAAGGACCTGATCCATTAAGTTCAAAAACGATATCGGCAGATTCTCCAACACAAATTCTTTCAGGACCACTTACTTTTACAGAGGGTTTTTCCAATACAACAATGGTTGTTGAACCTTTAGTGAATCCTGATACTCCATTATTATCTACAACATCTACCAAAGAATAAGTTCCCACTGTTTCTGTTGTGATAGTCCAATCACTTGATTCTACAGTTACTGTATGATTTTTAGAACCGTCTGTGTAAACAACTTGCCAAGGGCCTACTCCTGTTAGTGCAACGGCAATGTTTGCAGGATCTCCTGCACATACTTCAATCTGGCCACTATTTGTGATAGTTGCAGTAGGAAAATCATCTTTCGAGCAATTAGCAGAAACCGTTTGATAACTAATACACTGCCCGGCTTTGTAACCTATTTCAAAGGAACAATTTTCATAACATGTTATTTCTTCTGTACAAAGAGTGAAGTTTATAGTGAAATTATTGGGTTCGTCACCTTTACAGAAGTTGGAAATATTATCTATTTTAAACCCATTTAAGCCTGTTGTTGGATCTGTACTATTTACAACCTGGGCCCAATCCATTGAATTTGTTACATTGGATACTGTTCCACAGGGTAATCCTATAGCTACATGAGAAAGGTCATAAGAAAACTCCCCATTGTAAGAAACAACCAATTGGTATTGGCTACAAATTCCAGATTCAGAGTTTGAGAAACTTAACTTTGTGAGTGTACTGGAAAAATTATCAAGACACTCCCTCGACTTTTCTTCCGGTGAAGTAGTTTCTTCCGAAGGTTCAGTTTCAACTTTGATAATTACGATTTCACCTTTTTTATCCTCCTCATCGTTAGGATCATTTTGTTCATTGTTTACAGTGTGATCGTCTTCTGAATCAGGGTCAGTTTCGTTGGGAGGATTTTGATTTTCTCCACCAGAATTGTTGATTATGGTACAAGTACCTCTGGAGTCACCATGAGCAGCATGCGCTTCCCAAGCAGACTCATCAATAGTGATTGTTTGTACGTTTTCAGGATTTCCCGGAGGATAGTGACAAATTGATATTTTATGGTCCTTATTTTTTTTCTTATCACAATCACCTTTGGAGTCTCCATGGTCTTGATGGGCTGCCCAAGCAGATTTATCAATAGTGATTGTTTGTACATTTTCAGGATTACCAGGAGGGTAATGGCAAATTGTAATTTTGTTTTTATCTCCGTTTCTTCCATTTGTCTGAGCAAATAAAACTGTTACAGATAAAAATAAAAACACCAAGCTAAACAGGGTGAGTTCTTTTCGACGACTAAGATTATTAAGTGCCATAGTAGTATTATTTTTCCAACTATATTAAACTATAAGTACGATTAACGTATAAAATTAATAAAAAAAACAATATAACATTCACTTTACCGAATATATTGTTACTTCATACCCAAAATTAATCCGCTCATACTAAAAGTGGTAACCAGTTTTAGTATAAGAATTTCCGAATAATTCAATTTTATTTCCTTTGTTATTAATTATTTCAAAAAACGACTGTATAGTTTTCCGGAATGTTTAATTTTGTGGCCAAAATAGAGCCATATGCAATTGAATGATCAGCAAATAGAGCGAAGAGAAGCAAAAAGTCAACTGGAAGCATTAAATATCAATCCATATCCTGCGGAGTTGTTTGATGTTAATGTTACAGCAAAAGACATTTCAGATAATTATAATAAGAGCAAACTTGATTATAAAAACATATCAATTTCTGGGAGGATAATGAGTAGGCGAATTATGGGCTCTGCCAGTTTTGTAGAAATACAGGATAGTACAGGCAGGATTCAGATATATATTAGGAGAGACGATATTTGCCCTGATTCTGATAAGACCTTATATAATACGGTGTTTAAAAAGTTGCTTGATATTGGTGATATTATAGGAGTTACTGGTCATGTTTTTACTACTCAAACGGGTGAGATTTCAATTCACGTGAGTTCTTTAAAAGTATTGTCTAAATCATTAAGGCCATTACCAATAGTAAAAAGATCCAAAGATGAGGCGGGCAATGTTGTTAGTCATGATGAGTTTAAAGATCCTGAACTTCGTTATAGACAACGCTATGTTGATTTAATAGTAAACCCGGAGGTAAAAGATACTTTTGTAAAAAGAACGAAGTTGGTAAATAGTATGCGTGCATACCTTGCCGATAAAGGATATCTTGAGGTGGAAACACCTATACTGCAACCCCTCTATGGAGGAGCTGCGGCAAAACCTTTTAAAACTCACCACAATACCCTTGATATGACTCTGTATCTGCGGATAGCCAATGAGCTATACCTTAAGAGGTTGATAGTTGGTGGTTTTGATGGTGTTTTTGAATTTTCAAAAGACTTTAGAAATGAAGGAATGAGTAGGTTCCATAATCCTGAATTTACCCAGGTAGAGCTTTATGTTGCTTATAAAGATTATTACTGGATGATGGATTTAGTGGAAGAAATGGTTGAGAAAGTAGCCATTGACTTACACGGGGATACCAAGTTACCTGTTGGTGAAAATATAATAGATTTTGCCAGGCCATGGAAAAGATATACTATGTTTGAGGCTATTGAGGAATTTACAGGAGTTGATATTTCTGAAATGAATGAAGATGAACTTCGTGAAACGGCAAAAGGGATGCATGTTTCTGTAGATGGATCGATGGGCAAGGGCAAGCTAATTGACGAGATATTTGGAGAAAAGTGTGAGTCTAAGCTTATTCAGCCCACTTTTATCACAGATTATCCCGTGGAAATGTCTCCTTTGGCTAAAAAACACAGATCAAAGGAAGGTTTGGTAGAAAGGTTTGAAGCTATTTGCAATGGAAAAGAAATTTGTAATGCTTTTTCTGAGCTCAATGATCCTATAGATCAAAGGGAACGATTTCAGGAGCAACTGGAATTGGGAAAACGTGGAGATGAAGAGGCGATGACCCTTGATGAAGATTTTTTAAGAGCACTTGAATATGGAATGCCTCCAACAGCGGGTCTGGGAGTGGGCATTGATCGTTTGAGTATGATTATGACAAATAGTGCGTCTATTCAGGATGTTTTATTTTTTCCTCAAATGAAACCAGAGGTAAAAGAGGTGCCAAAGGATTCAAAAGACTTGGAAACAGTGGGAATAAGGGAGGATTTAATTCCCATACTTACCCATTTGGGGATTACATCCAAGGAAGAGTTGTCGAAAATTGACAACCCAAGTAAACTTTTCAATGATATTTGTGGTAACAGAAAAAAGTTGAAACTGAAAGATGTGAAAAATCCAACTTTGGAAGAAGTACAAGCCTGGTTTGAATAATTATAAATTATTTGTTATTTATAAATCGTAAAAACTTCTTTTTCTATTTATTTTAAGATCTTGAAGTAATGCTGATTTTACCCGGATTGTAAAGTCATAACTTGTATATACACCAAAGGGAGTCCAGCCCAGATTCAATTCCCAGCAATGGAGGTCTCTGCTAACCGTAAAATTGGTCATGGTAAAATCTTTTCTGGAGAAATCATACCCTGATCTAAAGGCTATTTTCCATTTTTCTGAAAGGGAAAGGTCACCTGATACGTTTAATGAGTTTGTTATTCGGGCTTCTTCATATCCTCTTTTGGAATAACTCATCGAATAGTTCAATCTCAAACTCCAGGGTATTGAAAAATCCACATAAACATCGGGATTATTGAGAAGGTATTGTTTATCGGCTTCAGATAATTGAGAGTTTTGGATTTTATCTTGTACACTTTGTTCTTGCTCTCGTTTTTTAGGGTTCAGGTTGGTGCTTAAGCCCAAAGAAGCACTACTTATATGGCCAATTCCTTCACCCGCCTGCCATGCATATTGGTCAATTTTTCTTTGGTAAGGTGCATTGGTAATTGCATTTATACTATCTAAAACATATACATAAGGGTCTAATGTGCCTGAAAGTGTAATGTTGAGTTTGTTATTAAATACACTTGTGTTTCCCCGAAGTGAAATGGGGCTTAATTTCAGGGAATCTGCTGCCATGTTGTATGATGCATTTGCACTGATGTTTTTTATCAATGAAACTTTCTTTGTTGCAGGCCCCGATGAATCTGCAGTAGTGTCATTTTCATTAAGTACTTTCATTTCAAAAGTATTACTAACACCAAAACTAATGGCACGGCTTTCCCCTATTCCGGGGGAGCCATAAAGAAAACCACTATACCTTGATTTATATTCTTCCCGGCCATTTGCGTAGGTAAATTTCTGATAGTAATCATATTGAGGTTCCGTAAAATCGGGACTGTATGAAAAGGATAATGAAGGAGCAATGGTATGTCTTAAAGCTTTAACCTTTCCTTTTTTGAAAAGATAGGTTCCATAAATTCTTGTATTCATTGAAACACTTCCACTGTAGTCATATACCCTATTGAATCCATTTAAAGTATCCACTACAATAGGTTTTGTCCCTTCCGGATTCATTTCCCAAACTAATTTTTCGAAATACCATATTTCATCATATGAAATACCAGGACTTATTTTTAAATGCGAAAAGAGGTCAAAAGATGTACTGAAAGGCATTGAGTGTTTTATCCCCTTTTTAGAATTTTTATAAAAGATAGGTATGTTTTCGATTGAAAAAGGAGCAATACTGTCTCCGGGAAGTCCATCTACTCTACTTATACGATTTGAAATCCGGTTGGATGTTTTCATGTTGTACCTCATGTTGATATTTTTGAGGAGATCAGCATTGGATTTATTTTTAAAAGGGTATAAGCTTCTAACTGTGGCGTAAAAATCGGGTAGTGTGATGTCCACCTGGCCGGTACTTAAATCTTGGTTATGTCTTCCTGAAATACCTAAACTTACAGGTGAGTTTGGGATTTGTTTCGAATAGGATACTGAAGAACTTAGATTTCTTGTAGTATTGTCTGGGCGGGTGCTGTTCAGGTCATAATTTACGCCCAGATAATTGTTTTGTGTGTAGGAAGAGGTTGCAGCATTAACATTCGCAGAAAACCTACCGGTACCTTTCGACTTAGGGCTGTGACTCCATGTTAATAAATAGTCAGTGCTTTCGGTAGGGGCTTCAATTTTTTCTGCTATTCGGTTTTTAGTGACAGAAAAGTTTAAATTTCCTGTGTAGTGGTACCTTTTATTATAGTTGGTATTAAATTTTAATCCCCAGCTTCCCCTGGAATATAAGTCTCCTGTAACAGAGAGTTTAAAATAATCGTTTAAATCGAAAAAGTACCCTCCATTTTTAAGATAAAACCCCCTTCGGGCTTCTTCTCCATAAGTAGGCATTAATATACCGGAAGCACTTTTTCTGGGAGAGGGAAACATACCGAATGGAAATCCTATAGGGGTAGGAACGTCGAGAATTTCTAAATTAAAAGGCCCTGAAACGATTTTGTCGTTTGGAATTGCTTTTGTTTTTGTTGAACGGATTCTATAATGAGGATGGGCAAGGTTGCAGGTGGTATACGAGTTTTTTAGGGATAAAATTTCATCTCTTCGATTTTTCAACACCACTTCACCATGAATGTAACCATCACCTTGTGTAGTAACAACTTCAGTGATTCTCGCTTGCTTAGTGACAAAGTTGTAGGTGATTTCGCGGGTTTCAAAAGTTTCTTCCCCATTTTTAAAAATAGGATAACCAACACGCCTTCCCAGTGAATCTAAGTTTCCTTTTGCATGTAACAAGTTGGTGTTATAGTCAACTGTGATTTCATTGGCCTCCAATTCAATATCTCCATAAATAATTTTAGCATTACCATAAAGGTATATGATTTTTGAGTCAACACTCGTTACAACAGAATCTGTGGCAGAGTATTTGATTGCAGTATCAATGTCTCTTTCTTCAGAAATTAAACTATCGGGAAGAAAGTGCTTTACAGAATCTAAAGGGTTGAAGACAGTATCAGCTTCAATGGGGCTGGTTTCTACAGGTTTGTTGGGAGGGCTTTGATTGATTAAAGGTCTCGTTCTCCCTGGTCGTACCTGTGCAGATATTTGATTCAGAGAAAAAAACAACAAAATTGTAAGGGCTATGAAATGGTATATCTTTAATTTTAAATTCAAAATAAACTTTCTAAGTTTCAGAATTAATGAAATTTTAACAAAATTGCGTAAAGTTAAATTGAATATCCCAAACAACGATACTTTGATAATAAGATTTAATCTACTAATTACATTTCTGGCAATAATCGTGCTAAACACTTCAAGCATTTCCTTGGAAAAAGCCGATGCAGGAAGCTACGCTGTCCGTACTATTATAATTGACGCTGGACACGGGGGTAAAGACCCGGGTACAATGGGCAAAATTGCAAAAGAAAAAGATATTGCCCTAAATATTGCATTAAAATTAGGTGGTTATATTGAAAAATATATTCCCGACACAAAAGTAATATATACTCGAAAATCTGACAAGTTTATACCGCTTCAAGGGCGAGCAGAAATTGCCAATAAAAACAATGCGGATTTGTTTGTTTCCATACATGTTAATTCCATTTCAGGGAAACCCTCAGTAGCAGGTACAGAAACCTACGTTATGGGGCTTCATAAGGAGGAAGCGAATCTTAAAGTGGCCATGAGGGAAAATTCTGTAATTCGAAAAGAGGAGAATTTTGAAAAAGTTTATGAAGGTTTTGATCCTGATTCAGATGAATCATATATTATTTTTCATTTATATCAATCGGCATTTTTTGAAAGTAGTGTGAAATTGGCAGAAAAAATACAAACCCAGTTCGGAAAAAGAGTAGGAAGGCACGACAGAGGAGTTAAGCAGGCAGGATTTTGGGTGCTTTGGTCAACAACCATGCCCAGTGTTTTGGTAGAAACTGGTTATATTACCAATCCTGAGGAGGAAAAGTACCTAAATAGTACGGAAGGCCAAGCTTTGTTGGCTTCAGGGATTTTTAGAGCTGTTAGGGATTATGTAAATGATGTAGAGCAATTAAACATTGAAAATAAGTGAAGATATCTAAAGAGGTTCAGGTAGGTTTTTTTATGGTTGTAACCATTGGTTTACTTTATATAGGTTTTAATTATTTAAGAGGTATTGAATTTTTTGATGATACCAATAAATATTATGCAAAATACGCCAATGTTGGTGGGTTAACTGTTTCGAATTCTGTACTGATAAGTGGGTATTCTGTAGGTAGGGTA
>JAOUKG010000758.1 GCA_029882725.1 Cyclobacteriaceae bacterium | reverse complement strand
AATGGTACCGAAAGCTATAATTCCCATTGCGAGATAAAATATAGCTCCTTGTGGTTTAAAAATGAATAAATAATTATACTGTCCTTCTCTTTGTTTAAATCCCCATATTCCAATAATATAGGATATTACAAAAAAGAATATTGGACTAATAGGTAATAGTTTCCATTCTATCATATTTATTTCATTCATATACATCAGAGCCACATTGGTTAGATAAATGATTGAAATAAAAAAGAAATGTTTCCAATTATTGTTACTTGAGGAGGCATTTCTGGTAACTGCAGTGAGTAGTCCTGCAATTATTTCATGACCTACCATAAAAATAGCTACAATAGTCAAAATGAAAGGTATCGGATATCCGTAGGCTGCTAAAAATAAAAATGGATCTTCTACATTTGAAAACAAACCAGCAATTACTGAAAAAAGAATAGCCAAACCTGAAAAAGCTAGCAAGCGACGATGCAGATCTACATTTTTATTAAAACTTTGAAAATAGTAACTAAGACCCAAAAAAGTTAACATCATCGTACCTGCTACCCAGTTCCCATTTCCAATCATAAAAGCAAGATCTGGTTTAATAACCATTACAATTATTATAAACAAACTGGAACTTATCAGGTACCAAATTCTCGACATGTAGGTAGAAATAGTAATAAAACATATAATTCCCACCCAGAAAAATAATAAAAACGCATAAGCATAGGCTTCTGATAATGTCAGGTCAGATCCTTGCATATATTCATTAAATGTAATAGAATCTACACTCAGAACTAGACTAAATGGATAGGAAATAATATCGGTAATGGGGGTATTTATCATTTCCGAAAAAAGGGCAGTTTCCCATGTTATGATTGTAGATACTCCCAGAATCCAGAAGACAACCATAAAAGTGAATGACAAAATCAAAACGGACGAAAGAATTCCATAAACCCACTTATTTAACGGAGAAAAGTCGTTCCAAAATTTAATACTACCCATCGTTTTATTTTTTTTTATTTACAAACAAGGTATAAGACCCTGGTGTTTTTTTATTGCTAACTATTTATTTGATAAACCTCTCATTTAGTGAAGATTCTATGATATTAAACACTTTCACTTTCAAATCATTAGTTTCTTTAAGACTTAACCCTTGTGTAGGAATAGGTTTATGAAAATGGACTTCAATAGGATAATTGTTTAAAAGTAAATCATCAGAGAGTATCTTCCAATTATTATAAACGGTTACTGGCACAATAGGCACCTGTTTTTCAATTGCCAATCGAAATGCCCCATCTTTAAATCGTGCCAAATGCGGGAGTTTTTTGCTTGTTATACCGCCTTCAGGAAAAATAACCAGGCTTTTCCCCTCATCAATGGCCTCCATACCACGAATCATTGTGTTATATTTTGATTTTAAACTATCCCTATTCACTGTTATATGGAGCTTTTTATACATCCAACCAAATAATGGTATTTTTTCAAGGGCACTTTTACCAACAAAAATAGCATTGATATTTACCAACCCAATAGTAGGAATATCCAGATAGGAAAAATGATTTGGACAAAGGATATAACTCTTACTTTTATCCAACTTTTCTTCATAAACTACTTTTACAGGAATAAAAACAAAAGCAAACAATAATCTGGCCCACAATCTATTGATAACACCTATCCATTTAAACCTTTTTTTATCTATAATGGGTATAAGCAGAAAAGGGAACAACAAAAAGAACCAAAGGCAGAAAAAAAACAACAGATAAACGGAATATACGGCTCTTAGAATTTTCACCCGGCAAAAATACATTCAAAATAGGTACGGGTTCAAATTAGTAAGGAGAAAGTTTTAAAGCAGATTAAGTTCAATTGATATTTGATTGTTTAACAAGAGGTAAAAAAATAAACGTTTATTTTCAGGGTTATGAGCTCGAAAATTTTGAGTTATGGAGATTAATTTTTAGGGAAATAGCAATGTCCCCTCCCCGTTGTAAGTTACAAAAAGTAAACATAAATAGCCGTTTAATAAACGATTAAGTGAATTGACTGCCAATTCAATAATTTCTTTTTATTTTGCAGCATCCAAACAAAAAAACAATGAAGGCATACGTATTTCCAGGACAGGGAGCTCAATTTTCAGGAATGGGCAAAGATTTATATGACAATTACCCGAAAGCAAAAGAGATGTTTGAAAAGGCCAATGAGATATTGGGATTTAACATTACAGACATCATGTTTACGGGAACAAATGAAGAATTGAAGCAAACTAAGGTTACTCAGCCTGCTATTTTTATTCATTCCGTAATACAAACAGCAATTTTGGAGGATTTTAAACCGGATATGGTGGCAGGGCATTCCCTGGGAGAGTTTAGTGCACTTGTAGCCAACGG
>JAOUKG010000757.1 GCA_029882725.1 Cyclobacteriaceae bacterium | reverse complement strand
CTAAAAGAATCATGAACGATCCTATGGATATCGAAATTACCTGCTGAAATCCTGAGATATTAATTACAGATCCTATTAAACCTGTAATAATTCCCATAGAAGTATAGGTAATTAATTTACCTAGGTGGTAGGGGAGGCGCAATTGAACCCATGCATTGGCAGAAGTCTTCTTTTCCAAAAGAAGGACTAGTGGCCCACACATACCTACACAATGCAGGCTCCCTGCAAATCCCCATAAGAAGGCAGATAGTATCATTATAAGCTGATATCCTTTTCGATGTAAAAACCTTTTACGCCATTGTGAAGAGTAACCTTCGCCAGCCACCGACCACCTTGAAGCTCAGCAAAATCAATTTCCAAAGCTTCACCTCCTTGTAGATCAAAATCAAGCTTTCGGTCTAACGCAGAATCAGAAGGGCGGAATAAGTGAAATACTCCGTTGACGTTTTTCATCTCTTCAGATTTTGGAATGGAAAAGATAATGACTTTTCTTTCCCGATCTAACTGTATACTGGGCTTTACCTCCAGTTCATTGAAATTTTTTGTTCTGAAAATCTGATCCTGATAATCCAATTCTTCCTGATAGTAATCTTCTGATACCAGATTGACCTTTTGACGCATACTGATAACCACCATAGAGGTGATGATTATTCCAAACACGATAAACGATAAAACGATACTATATCCCCAATTCATTGTCTTCCTGGCATTGGTCCGAAAAATGATGTGTCTATTATTTCAACGATCTCCTCTCCATCATAAATGGCAATATCAATCATATTTTTTCCGGGATGTAATTTTTCAGAAGGTATTTTTATGAAAAACACACCATCATAAAGTTCATTAGATGGAATAGATATTTTATCTTTCCCCACTTGCTCAATGATTCCTCCCGGTATTTCCAAAAGCTCAAGGCGTATTTCCTTGTCTTCAAAGGTTTTGTTGACAAACTGTATATTGAAAAGGTTGGAAATTTTTCCATCCTCCGTCTTCTGATAGGTTTGTCCGGGCACTCTGAAAATAGAGGCTTCAATATCTGATCTTGTGAGTACCAGATAACTTAAAATAGTGACAAGTATTATCAATACCGCACTATATCCGGCTACCCGGGGAGTGAATAATTTGTTTTTTCCCTCATCAATCGCTTTGGGGGAGGAGTATTTGATTAACCCTTTGGGCTTATCTACTTTTTCCATCACCTCATCGCAGGCATCGATACAGGCCGTGCAGTTTACACATTCCAATTGCGTTCCATTTCGGATATCTATACCGGTTGGACATACGTGTACACACCAGTTACAATCAATACAATCTCCTTTCTGTTCCGCTTTCTCTGATCCTTTTTTTATTTTTCCACGAGGTTCGCCGCGGAGCCAGTCATAGATTACAACGATAGATTCTTTGACCAATAGTACTCCCTGAAGTCTTCCATAAGGACAAACGGCAACACAAGCCTGTTCTCTGAAATAGGAAAAAACAAAATAAAAAATCCCTGTAAATACCATCAGGCCGATAAAGCCGGACAGATGTTCAGAGGGAGGTTGAGAAACAATCAATATTGTTTCATCGATGCCTATAAGATAGGCCATTACTGTATGGGAAATAAGTAGGGAGATGATAATAAAAATGAGTTGCTTACTCCCTTTTTTCAGAATCTTCTCCGCATCCCAGGGTTTACTGTTGAGCTTTTTTTGTTGTTTGGCATCTCCTTCAATCAGGTATTCAATTTTACGGAATACCATCTCCATAAAGAGGGTCTGTGGACAGGCCCAGCCACACCAAATTCTTCCAAAGGCAACTGTAAACAGGATGATAAATACAAAAAAAGTAATCAGTACCAAGGCCAGCAGGAAAAAATCCTGAGGCCAGAAGGCTGATCCGAAAATAATAAACTCCCGATCAAAGAAATTTAAAAGTAAAAAAGGCTTCCCTCCAATCGTGAGAAAAGGCCCGGCAAATAATATCGCCAATAAAAGAATTGTTACATAAATCCTTTTATTATGAAAAGCGCCGGAAGGTTTTTTAGGGTAGAGCCATATTCGCTTACCCTCCTTATCCACAGTGGCCAAGGTATTTCGAAACTCTTCATCGACTTCATAAAAATAATTGGCCGAATCACTGCTGTTTGCCGACTTTTTTACGTTCTCCTCTTCCATCATCCCACGGTTTGAATTTTCATGATTTACTTATTCTACAGCCGTAGTGTCCGCTACTTCCTGTACCGTAGTGTCAACTACTTCCTGTGCCGTACTGTCCGATTCAACAACAACTGCTTCTATACTTCCTTCAGGTTGAACCAATTCTCCCTGGGGTGGATTAGGATTCAGGGGAGTAGTTCCAATGAGAGAGAATACATAAGAAGAAA
>JAOUKG010000044.1 GCA_029882725.1 Cyclobacteriaceae bacterium | reverse complement strand
TTCTTCCCATCCACCAACAAGCAATCCACGATCTTTGATTTCTTTTACAATTTTCTTGAAATAGTATGCCTGCCAGTTGCGGGCATTTTTGATTTCAGGTGTTGTTTTCATTAGTTCTTCACACAATGGCGACTTTTCCCATGATCCTGCAGGAACTTCATCACCACCCGAATGAAACATTTCAAGGGGAGCTTCTGCTTCCTTATACATATCAATTATTTCATCAAGTACAGTAACAAAAAACTTCACCGTCGATTCTTTACAAACACATAGGATATTATCATTGAACGACTGTGCACCGGAATATACAGATTTATCATTGGGATCATGCAGGTAATACTCAAGAGCTCCTTCTTCATCACCTTCGGCCATAAGTCTTTCATACCTGTTTTGCATGGCTTTGATTGCCGCTCTGGAGTGCCCTGGAACATTTATAGTTGGAATCACTTTCACATGTCTTTTGGTAGCATAACGAAGTATTTCCACATAATCAGCTCGGGTATAAAAACCAGATCCATATAACTTTCCAGGCTCGGCCCCTGAACCATAAGCGGGTTGGATAAACTCACTTTCATCTGCTGAATGACCTCTTTGACTACCTACCTGAGTCAATTCAGGAAGTGCAGCTATTTCTATTCTCCATCCTTCGTCTTCAGAAAGATAGATTTCGATAGTATTCATTTTATAGGCCGACATAAAATCGATAAATTTCAAAACCGTTTCTTTAGTTTGGAAATTTCTGGCTACATCCAAATGCATACCCCGGTACCCAAAGGCAGGAGCATCTTCGACCTGCAAAGCCCTAACCGGAATGTTTGCATTTTTACAATTAGATAAATAGGCAATAAAACTTTGAACCCCATAAAACACACCTGTAGGATCACCACCGTTTATTATTACCATATCTGAAGAAATATTCAACTCGTAGCCTTCTTCTTTAAGTCCTTCTTTTACAGCAATTTCCACAGGTATTCCACCTACTACTGAAATTGACATTTTGGCTAACTCTTCTTTAAGAAAACCAATTTCATTTGATAAAACACCTCCTTCAGTAATATTAAACCCGGTTTCAATATTAATAACTTCTCCGTAAGAATATGTGTTGGGCACTGGAGTAAAAGGGGCTAACTTTTCGGTGCTTATAAATTCTGTTCCTTTATTCTGAGCAAAATAATAACCTGCATCTGGAATTGGCTCTTTGTCGTCGCCAAACCGATTTATTTGTTCAGGTCGGGTAAAAGGCAGAATAGTATAATTATTGATAGCCACGGTATTAAGTTCATTTTCACCGCCGGCAATGTATATTCCAATAGGCGCGTCAGAAACCTTGATCACCGGACCATTACCATAATATTTCACCTCAAGAGTTTCCCCGGCAGGGATAGAAAATCCTTCCAGAGGTTCCACATAAAACAAATCACCGTTTCTGTGTTTAAATATAGCATTGCCCGTTGTTTTTTCTGAGAGTATTTTTCTGGGAGCCATGCTAAAAAACAATTTCCAATCACCAGCTTTAATTTCAGTAGTGCCTTTGTTTTCTAACAGGAAATGAGCTTCAAAAATGCCATCTCCTTCATCTGAAAAATTGGTTATCAATTCCCATGAAACATTAAGGTCTTTACCAAACTCTACATTAGCAGTATTAACATCCTGCTTACAAGATGTTATTAACATCAAAAGTGTACCTAGATACAATAAATATTTTCGCATTTCTTTTTTGATTTTACAAGCTAGAATCATAACAAGATCGCAAAATATGAAAATATCGACAGTTGGGGAATTTATTATTGTTAATCGGTGCCTTTTAGCATTTTTATGGTAAAAAAACCTAACAATAACGCTACAACACCTAATAAACCCCACATTAAAAATGGATTATCAAATAAAGGGGCTATCCTCTTTTTCTTTTTATATATAGATTCGGGTGTTCCTAATTCGAGTTTTACAGGGGTTTTAGAAATTTTTTCTTCAAAATTTACAATATCATATTGAGGGGAAAAGGCATTTTCACTTCCATAATATAAATAATAAGCCAGTCCCTCTCCAGCTGCCCTGAATATAACCTGGTATCTATACTTTCTCAATTTAACTGAACTCAATTCCAGAGGTAAATTATCCTGATTATGAATAACCACCCTTATTAAGGAGGTAAAAACTCCTGAAAACTCAAATTCATTTTCCTCAAAAGAAGATACAAACATCTCATCGATGGCTCTATAATTTCTTATCCAACCATTTTCAGTTTGAACGCTGTCGGAAAGGTAGAAAATACTGGCATTTCGTATAAAATCCACAGTATCGGAGAACTTAAGTTTTAAATAATTTACCGGAATTCGGGAAGGAAGAGGAATTTCAATAACCGTTTCCTTTTTATTTTTTGAATCAGGAAAAATTAGCGATTCTGCTTTAATATCGTCGTAAACGGCGGGATTAAATTTAATTTTTGAAATGGTTGCTTTCCCAAGTTGTGGAGCTGCAACACCGCTCATACTGATTCTTAAGTAAGGAAAATTGGTTAGGGGGAATACCAGTTTGGTAAATCTGTAGGGAGGGTATTCTACATCGGTATCATTTCCAACTGATAAATCCTTGAAATCGAAACCCACAATGCGGTAATTATCAACCAATTGTGTCCAGGAATGCTGATCCAAACTCCCCTCTACCTTAACTTTCCAATCGAAGTTTGCATTAAGAATATCCAGATTTACCTGATTATACTCGGCAGCTTCATTTAATTTAAATGTAAACGTATGTTTTCCCTCTGTCAAACCTTTATTGAGTAGAGTAAATTCATAATTCTCGGCCTCACGATTGGATGGAAAGTGACGTATAAGGAAGGGAGCTTCAATAGTATCACCATCGGGAGAATGACCCCATATCCTGATATCAGACATACGGATATTGACTTCCGACAAAACAGAATCGTTCAAAATCACCTCATTCCAAGTTCCGGGTTGGCCAAGGAGAGGAATTCGTTTCTTAAAAGCAGGGCTCTGTCCATAGATGGGTAAAATCAATGAAAAAGAGCATGCAAACAGCACATATCTAATTATCTTCATCAAAAATAAATCGTTTGTATTTTGTGTATAAAAAGGAGATAATCAACAAAAAGACACCCAAAATCACAAAAACAAGTGTTTTTGAAAGTGTATTCATGTCGGCTATATCATATAAAAATAGTTTAACCAATGTTACTGCAAATAGCCCAATGGCTATCATCCTCCATATTTTCACCTTCTTCCATATACCAAAAACAATCAAGGTCATGGAATAGAAGCCCCACAATAAACTTAGTGCTAACCGATAGGTATCATGAAAACCATTTAATTCGAGAATGTTGAATAATTCACTGCTCAAAATCCAAACGAACGACAATTGCAGAAATACCAGATGGATTTTGGGCAAAAGCTCAATACTTTTAATTATTGAAGTGGTTTTATGCATATTCCAGAACAGAAAACCGACAAGTAAAAAGAGTATGTACCTTACTGAAACATTAAAAAATCCTATTGAGTAAAACTCCGCATTTACCTGATTAATATAATTATAACGTAATAAACTCAGACTGAGTAAGCCAGCAAACAAAAAAACCAATACCGTAATTCCTCCCAGGGAATAACTTGTTATACTCAATTTTTCTTTGTTGAAATACTTTCGGTTCAAGACCATTAACACAGAAAAAAACAGCATGGAGTACCCTATTAATGCCAAATTTTTAAACTCAAATATGTCGTAGTTTGAGTAAAAGTCTTCATACCCATCTGCATTATTAATATACAAATTAGAACTTGAATACAACAGATCAAAATATTTTCCAATTTCCAGAAAACATGCCATATAAGTTACAAACACAAATACACCCGGTAGAATAGCTGATAGTAGTGGTTGCAATTTCGCTGAATCGGTGTCACTTAAACTAGCTTGATTTTTAAAAAACAATATATTGATATAGCCGAAAGCTCCTGCTGCAAACAGCGAAGTAAAGAAATGAATGTTCATGAAGGGAGCTGCAGGATCTTCAGTATTGGAAAATGCATTATAATAATTCCCCCAATCTTCAATCAGGCTAATCAATGCCAAACCAACCATTACATAGCCAATGGTTTTATAAATAGGTATTTTACCTGTATTGCCCAAATAATACAGTATTACAGATTCTGCCACCCAAACCAGGGTTACCCAATCTCCATTTAACTGTACCGGGACTGCAATTGTGATAAATGTAAGAACCATGGCTGTGGTGAAATACAAAAATTCTTTATCGGCCAACTTATTTTTATATATTATTAAAGCAGCTACAAAATGGATAATAGCATGTATTAACGTGTATAGCCCTAATAATTCATCTCCATTTGGGTTACTTTCAATCATTCTATACCCTACTCCGTAAGCAATAAAGGCATTCAACAAAAGGAGCAAAACATCAACAACACTAAACTTCTCTTTGGCAACCAGTTTATAAGAAAATAAAGTGGCATAGAATATCATAAAAAATACAGTCAAAAAGACAAGCCCCAATGTTAAATGCTCATTTGCATTATACCCCTCGCCAAACCATCCTAAAAAAACCAACCAGGAGACTCCAAAAGCCACATAAAAAAGGGATTTCCATGCTTTCCGGAAAGCTATAAAAAGAATACCCGTATTGATTACCGACATGTATGTAAAAAGAACTCCTATCCTGCCGGAGCCATCACTTAAAGCGAAAGGCACAGAATATGCGCCTATAAGTCCCAACAGAGCAATAAGAATCATATCATATTGCAAAGCTGCGAATACCGTAAAGGCTGTAAACAAAACCATAATGGCAAATGCTGCCGTTTGCGGCATCAGATCGTAAAAATCATAGGCGGCGTAGGTTATAAAATAGAGAATAGCCATAGCTCCACTGAGCAATACCGCACTGAATTTTTTGTATTTTACTTTCAATTTTATAGCAAAAAACAACAAGGCCGCTCCGATCAAATATCCTATAATTATCCTCGTAAGTGGATTTATTAATTGGTTTTCAATTGCGTACTTGGCGCCAATACTCACCCCTATTACTATTATCAATATACCAATTTTGCTTATCAAACTTTCTCCTATAAACCTCTCCATGTTTTGTCTTATTTCATCAAAAACAGGATTGGGAGCAGGTTTTTGGTGAACAGGTGAAGGAGGAACAGGTTTTGAAACAGAAGCTGGTTCGGAAGCCAGGGTCTTTGAAGCAGGCAGAGGTGGCAATACCGGTTTGGGCTCCAGTTTTTGTTCAGATACAGTATCAGGAACTTCTTCTGAAATTTGATTTATTTTATCCATGAGTACCTGTTCAGCAGTCGAGGATTTCAGCCTTGCCATTTCATCCCTTAGTGCATTAATTTCCTTCAGAAAGGAATCTTGCTGCCTAAGTAAGTCCTCTACTCTTTGATAGAGTTTATCAATTTCAGCATTTTTATCCATAGCTTACCTCAGTGATTTTCATCAATATAACATTAATTTCAATAATAACTTAAATACAAACATTGTAAATATTCTTTGTAAATTTGATCCGCAACCTTTTTCAGGAATCACCTGTCTTTATAGAAGAGTAGTAAAAACAATCTATTATTGAAATCATGAAATCGATACCTTTATTATTTATACTGTTATTGCTATTCAGTGGGTCTTGTAAAAATGAATCTTTCGGGACTGGAGAGTATTCAGGTGTTTTGAATAAGCCTTTGGTAATGGGAAATCAGCATGTTGCCCTATTTCCATTGGTAGACAGCAACATATTGGAGGTGAAGATACGCTCAATTAGTGATTCAAGATGTCCATCTGATGTTACTTGCTTTTGGGAAGGAGAAGTACTCGTAGCCTTTGAAATAAGGAATATCAACTACGCCGTTTCATTATGTCTGGGTCAGAGGGATACCTGTATATCCACTTTTGAATTTTCATTTAATAATATCAATTACCAATTGGAGTTGAGGAACGTTTTACCCTACCCTTCCACAAAAAATTCTGACCAGGAAAAGGTTGTAGAGTTTGCTGTTAATCAATTAAATTAAAAAACATCCCTGGCCTGGATCTTTGTATTGGGTGGGATTTGTATTGCAATGGGGATGCTCTTCAGACCTCTCTGGGGAATATCCAAGATCCACGCTACACCTTCCTGGACCTTAATCACTGCTGGAATTAGTTTCATTGTTTTTGGGGTATTGTATTTCCTGGCCGACATAAAACATATTACGAGTTGGGCAAAACCCTTTGCTCCTGCAGGAAGAAGTACTTTAACCTGCTACCTGATACCTTATATTTGGTATGGAATTGTAGCCTTATCGGGGACTCATATTTCTGAATGGATGAAATCGGGGCCATTTGGTGTCATAAAATGCCTGGTATTTGCCTCTATTATTGTTTTGTTGACACGCTTGTTTGAAAAGGTGAAGTTACAGCTTCGGTTGTAGCTGCTTGTTTTTTGTAATTCTTCCATCAGGTAAAAAATCATAAACCATATTATTTGGAATTAATCTAAATAAAATAATATCTTTACATCTAATTAGATTTAGTCTAAATAACTGCACGATAACAGAAGAATGAAAATGAATAAACTATTTACACTACTAGTAGTTTCTGTACTTATTACAAGTTGCAACAGAGATAAAGAAAACACCTACACAATTCCGGAAACCTATCAGTTTTCAGACAAAATGGGTAACAATACGGTAAGTTTTTCAGGTCAGACCACCCGCTTTAATCAACTTTCTGAAATTACTACCTATATGAAAACAGCCAATACACCCGGTGTTTCACTCTCTGAAACTCAGCTATTGGAGATGTATTCGAACAATTCCGGGCTGGGATCTACTTATTTTTCAGTTATGGCAGGAGCTGCCGGGAAACAACTGAGGGAAAAAACGGCCAGAAACGAACCTTTGATTATTGGAAGATTTGATGAACGATTTAAAAATATTGCCACAATTAGTGCAACCACACAAACCGGTGTTTACGGTGCCCAATTGGGCTCACCCGGTGTTCTTCAATCAGGAACTTCAGCCTATCTGGTAAATGACAAGGGAGCCGAATACACCCAACTTATAGAAAAAGGTCTCATGGGAGCCGTTTTTTACGACCAAATTCAAAATTTTTATTTGGGAGCAGATAAAATGAATCTGGACAATTCTACATCGGTAGATGCTACAGGCGGTTTGTATTATACTGCTATGGAACACAGTTGGGATGAAGCTTTTGGCTATTTTACAGAGGTTATTGATTATCCAACATCCGGAACAGATCGTTTTTGGGGCAAATATTCCAACTTAGTTGATCCCATTTTACAAACTAATTCAAAGATAATGCTTGCTTTCCGTACCGGAAGAGCAGCTATAAGCAATAAAGATTATTCAACACGAGACAATCAAATCAATATAATTCGTGGTGAATTGGAAAGAGTGGCTGCTGGTGCGGCTATACATTATCTGAATCAATCTATAATTCAATTTACGGATGATGCCCTACGGTCGCATTATATGTCTGAAACAGCAGGGTTCATAGAAACCTTGTATTTCACAAATACCTCGACTGCAATTATATCAGGAACATCACTGGATAATATGTTATTGAAACTAAAAGATAATACCGGAGCCTACAACTTTTACGAGATCACACTACAGGAAATCGTAGCATTAAGAGATGACATAGCCACTGCAATGGGTTGGTCTGACATTAAACTTGATCTTTAATTAATATCAAACTATTTTACTTATGCGAAATTTTTTAATTGTAAGCCTGTTATTCCTTTCAGTTGGTTGTGAAAAAACCAAGATTACAAATAATGACAGGTTTGCTTCCGACCAGCAAGAAATGCTTACCCATTTGGGTGAAAATTTAATACTTCCTTCCTTATTGGATTTAGAAAGTAAAACGGCTTCCCTTTCAACACAGGCAAATGCTTTTTCCT
Organism: Cyclobacteriaceae bacterium; assembly: GCA_029882725.1. Classification (GTDB taxonomy): domain Bacteria; phylum Bacteroidota; class Bacteroidia; order Cytophagales; family Cyclobacteriaceae; genus JAHEMU01. The sequence goes on along the minus strand of JAOUKG010000044.1, from coordinate 1,574 downwards.
CTGAATTAACAATTGAAAACCTGGCTTTGTTAAAAGAAAGTTGGAGGTTAGCTTATATTCAATGGCAAGTAACTGCCTTTTATCAATTTGGCCCCGCACTTTATGAAGGATTTATTTCCCTTAATATCTATCCGGCAAATACCCTGCTCATACAGGATTACATCACCTCCGGAACCTACGATTTAAAGACGGCCGGAGCCACTCTGGCAAAGGGATTTCCCGCATTGGATTATATGCTTTTCGGCTATTCGGCCACTGAAAGTGAACTATTGGTAGCTCTATCAGGAAATCAAAATGCTGTAGATTATATAAAAAATTTATGTGCCAATATACATGAAACAGTTAGTCTTGTAGCTAATGGTTGGAAATCAGATCAAGGAAACTATGTATCTACCTTTTCAAATAATTTAGGAACGAGTAGTGGAGGTGGAATCAGTTTGATGGTGAATTCATGGAGTCAATATATGGAGGCACACCTTAGGAACGCTAAAGTAGGCACTCCCAATGGAAATTCGGTGGTTACCAGTGAACGATTTGGTCCGTTTCCTGAAAAATCGGAAGCCTATTATAACTCATCCATTACGTTGGATTTACTAAAAACATCCCTGCAAACCCTGTATAATTTTTATATGGGAATTGCACCCGATGGCACAGATGGGAAAGGTTTATATGATTATTTAAAAATAATTAATGCGCAAAATGGAACCCTTGCTGATGATTATGCAGCAAGAATACGATCTGCACAAACAGAAACCGACCAACTCAACCCCCTATTCACCGATGCGATTATTAATCAGGGAACAGAAGTTACTGATGTTTTTAATGAATTAAAAGCCCTTGTAGCCCTTCTGAAAGTAGATATGGTATCCGCATTGAGCATTTCAATAACTTATGCCGACAATGACGGAGATTAAAATAACAATTACACTTTAAAAGCAAAACCACCTTAAATCCGGTTTATGCAATAACAATTCTATTACGAATCCTATTGCATAAACCGGGCTAAAACAGAAAAACGTTAGAAGAAGTTACAAATATCACCCATGAGTTTAAAAAGTCGCATAGAAAACCTGATCACAAAACCCAGATCCATTGCCCCACTGGTCATTTTCAGGATACTCTTTGGTCTTCTTATGCTTTTTAGCCTTGTACGGTTTTTATATAATGGTTGGGTGGAAGAATTTTATGTTCTACCTGTTTTTAATTTCACCTATTACGGTTTTGATTGGCTACAACCTCTTCCACAAGAGGTGATGTATTTAGTATTTGCCTTCATGATAGTTGCTTGTATTTTAATCATTCTGGGTTGGTACTACCGTTGGGCAATAGGAACATTTTTCATCCTTTTTAGTTATGTTGAACTACTGGACAAAACCTATTACTTAAACCATTATTATTTTATCAGTCTGGTTTCATTTATCCTCATTTGGCTACCGGCCTCTTCACGGTTCTCTCTGGACATAAAGTTTGGCAGAGTAAAAGAAATAACACAAATACCGGCCTGGACAATCTATATTTTAATGTTTCAGATTGGTGTGGTTTACTTCTTTGCCGGAATTGCAAAAATAAATTCT
>JAOUKG010000756.1 GCA_029882725.1 Cyclobacteriaceae bacterium | reverse complement strand
TTATCTTCTTTAAGTTGCTGACAAGCTGTGAAAGCAAAAAACAAAAAAATAGAGAGGTATTTAACAGGCTTCATTTGAAAATCTTTAAGGTTGGAATATCTTTTAGGCTACTAAAAATAGTATAAAAAATATCATAAAAAAATCCGGATCGAAGAATATGTCACAGGTAATCGTTACTGCCCTCCGCAAGGGATTGTTGTAATAAATATTACCCTGTAAATTCTCTTCAGGTTGCAGCGTTCTTGGTGTAAATCTCGCCAATCCTGATTTTTTTTATGATATTTTTTATTTCCATTGATACATAGGAATAAAATTCTGTTTTGACTAAACCCTAATAGTTGATTATTTCGGCTACAACCGCTGAAACCTTTTATGGAAAGACCCTATTGAAAAATCATCCAGGTAACCCTTATGTTGAATTTGGGCTTATCTATGATTATCCCTCAAACAGGGAAGAACATCAAAACCTTTTTGGAAGAAAAAGGATCTTCGATGAATAATATCATACAATGTATCTGCATACTTGCCTACATTACATACTGGAAAAAAATGAGTTTTAAATACGCAAAATTCTTTCCCAACCACAAACTTACCCAAAGTGCTTTCCGTTGCTCCCGACCTCGCTATGAATGTTCGGGTAGATATTGAGTTAAAGGCCTATGCCATTACAAAAAGCTCTGAAAGTTTGTATTTTTTTTCTATAATAAAAACTTAATTTAAAAATCCCGACCAGCTTTAAATAGAAAAGCATGGTCGGGATTTGTGTTTTCGACAATATTCAAATGAAAGATTTTATATCTTTCATTAAACCAATTCTAGTTGTTTCAGCTATTTTTTCTTTACTGCTTAAAAAATTTATACAACTGATTTGTCTTACTATTATTAAACTGAATTATGTAAGTCCCTGAAGAAAATTTACTGATATCAATATTAATTCTGCTATCAATATTTCCATTGTAATTCCTATTGTAAATAATTAGGCCGTTTACATCAAAAATTGAAATCGTGTAATCTGGATTCAAATCAATTAATTCATTAGAAACTTCCAAGGTAAGGTCACTACTGGCAGGATTGGGATATACAGATACTTGCAAAGTATTATTCAGATCAATTCGGCTTGAATTATCTGATTTTTTACCATCGTGTACGGTAATTGATCCTCCACCTATTTCATTTGTCGTGTCAGCATCATTAGCAGCACCAGGCTGATTATCGTAAATTACGGCATCATTTGAATCCCAGATTTTTATTCTAAAACGATCTACTTCGGAACGATCAGAGGCATCGGTTGCGGTTAGCAAAAAGAAATATCCAGAAACGCCATTTACCATACCGTTACCTTTATATTTAGCCCTATTTCCTGCAACAACCAACCAATCGTAGGCTTCAGATTCAAATTGAAATCCAGCGCTATTAAATTTAAATTGAGTATTCCCTTCTGGAATATTTGTACCCTTTTTATACTTTGCTACAAATCCAAATGTCGCTTTTCCTGATAGTGAAGGATCTGGAGTGAAGTAGCCGGGTAAAGAATTTATCCAGCCTCCACCTGATACAAACCCACCACTTGGGTCATATATCACTACATATTGATATTCATAACTTGCGCTTTGTCCACAAATATCAGTGACCAAAATAGATATTGTATATACACCTGGAATACTATAACCGTGAGAACTAATCATTGTATTATCTACTATTTCCATAGCATTTGATGTCCCATCTCCCCAAGATATTTCAGAGCTAGATATATTTATGTCAGTAAAATCTACTGAAGCAACAATGTTTGTATTTATTTGCTGTGGATCAACAGGTATTGAAACTGAATTTATTACAGGTGTTTCGTTTGTAATAGTTACCAAAGCTGTTTCAACAGATGAGTTCCCAAATATATCGGTTACAGTCAAAGAAACAACATTATCGCCGATATTGGAGCAGTCAAAGTTTACTTTATCCAAAGACAAAGAGGCAATTCCACAAGCGTCACTCGAACCGTTATCTATATCAGCAGATGTAATGGTGCCTTTTCCTGATGCATCCAGTTCCAGAGTAATGTTTTTGGTAAACACTTCCGGAGCAACAAGATCGACCACCGTAACCATTGCAGAAGCAGAAGTTAAATTTCCGTTATTATCGGTGGCAGTAAGCGAAACAACATTATCTCCTATATTGGAACAATCAAAACTCACTTTATCTAAAGACAATGAGGCAATTCCACAAACGTCACTCGAACCGTTATCTATATCAGCAGATGTAATGGTGCCTTTTCCTGATGCATCCAGTTCCAGGGTAATGCTTTTGGTAAGCACTTCCGGAGCAATAGGGTCTTTTACAATTACTATTGATGATGTAGAAAAGGAATTTCCTGAAGG
>JAOUKG010000755.1 GCA_029882725.1 Cyclobacteriaceae bacterium | reverse complement strand
ATAAGGGAAGAAAGGCTGGATGAAAGAATCTGTGATTGCTGCCAAACTTCTGCGGTTAGCCTTAATGGGAAAGCATTGGCTGTTTATAGAAACAGAACAGAGGAAGAAATCAGGGATATCTGGATGGTTAGATTTGATGGCGAAAACTGGTCTTCCCCGGAAAAATTTAGTGAAGACAACTGGGAGATCGCAGGTTGCCCTGTAAACGGGCCTTCAATAGATGCCTCTGGTAATCAGGTGGCTGTTGCCTGGTTTACAGGTGCTGGTGGGATTATGAAAGTAAAGCTAAAAATAAGCAACGATGAGGGGAAAACTTTTGGATCTGAAATTCTTGTTAATGATGGTAATCCTGCCGGTCGTGTTGATTTAGTGTTTTTAGAGGAGGAAAATATTGCAGTATCCTGGATAGAAACTTCTGGTGAAGAAGATTTTTTGAGATTGAAAGTATTTGATAAAATGGGACAAACTCTTTATTCACACAACCTTACTCCTATTTCATCCAGTAGAAAAAGTGGTTTTCCAAGAATGATATCAGCAGGCGAAAATCAGTTGATTTTCGCCTGGACCGATATCGAAACCAATTCGATTAGAACAGCGGCCATAAAACTGGATTTATAAGAAAAACCTATTCTACGTCTACACTTCTGTAGGCTGTTATCAGTGCTTTTTCGCCTTCTTTACCTTCTTTGGATTTTCCGTGTTCCATTCCAAGAATATCACGATACCCTTTTTGGTAAATATGATTAAATATATTTTTGAAATTTATTTCACCCGTAGTAGGTTCTTTTCTTCCGGGGTTATCACCTATTTGAAAATAAGCAACTTCCTCCCAGGCTAGATCAATATTCGGAATGATATTTCCCTCATGGATTTGTTGATGGTATATATCAAAAAGTATTTTAACCGAAGGGCTATCTACTGCTTTACAAATTTCATATGCCTGAGAAATTTTGTTAAGAAATTGACCGGGATGATCCCTGAAATTCAGAGGTTCGAGTACCATAATTTGATTGTGTGGTTCAAGAATCTCCGCAGCCCTTTTCAATGACTCTATCACATTGGCTGTTTGATATCCCATATCCTTTCTAAGGTCCACATGTCCGGGCACAACGGTCATCCACTTGGCATTTACTCTTTTGGCCACTTCAACAGAATCCTTGATATCTTTCAAGAAATCCTCTCTCATTTTTTTATCCCCGTTGGTAAGGTTTGGTTCTGTCCAATAGATGTTGTTAGCCACAAAAACACCCATATCAATTCCAAGAGCTCCCATTTTGGATGCTATTTTTTCTTGTTGCTGAACAGGGCGTCCCTTCATACCGTTATCTTCGAGAGCCCGGAACCCCATATCGTAAATAAATTGCAATTCATCGATAGGATCATCGCCTGCATGATTCTTAAACAATCCGAAATGCGAGGCAAACTTAGACTTAAAGACTTTTTCTTTTCCTGGTAGATCCTTTCCTTTTAAATCGGTTCTTCTTGTATTAGCCAAAGCAACTACTCCGGCACTTGCCAGAGTAGCTGTTGTCATAAATTTTCTTCTATTGAATGTCATATAGTTAGATTAATTCAGTTACACCCGGTACCGGTACTGGGTAGTTTCCATCAGCATCAGGCATTACGGGGGCTTTCGAGTTCCATGTAAGGCCTATTTCTTTAGGTGCAAGTATTTGTTTTGAATTCATAATATCCTCCCATGTTACCACTTTTCCTGTATAGGTTGCTGTTCTTCCCATAATGGCTGTAAGCGTACTTTTAGCTCCATATTCTGCATTATTGATCACTTTTCCTTCCCTTATGGCAGCAAAAAGCTCGTTGTGTTCAATCTGATAAGGAGACTCATCTTCTGAAGGGTCGTGTTTATAAATTGTACCACCCGATCTTTTACTCATAGTTGCATTTCCACCACCATCGGTATATACATTTCCGGTTGTTCCCTGAAAAGATTCTGAAACCTTACTCATGGTACCCGGAATATGCCGGCATTGGCTGGATATTACCGCTCCATTTGGATATGTAAATTCTACAAAGTGGTGGTCAAAAATCTGTCCGTGATCTTTTCCTTTACGCACTTCTCTTCCTCCCATACCTTGAGCTGTAGCGGGATAGTCACCAATAAACCAGTTGGCCACATCAATATTATGAATATGTTGTTCAAGTATATGATCGCCACACAGCCAGTTAAAGTAATACCAATTCCTCATTTGGTACTCAAGTTCAGTTTGTCCGGCTTGTCTTTCCCTCACCCATACACCATCATTATTCCAATATACCTGACCAGACACAATGTCACCAATCTCACCGGCCTGTAATCTTTTGTAAATTTCCCTATAGTTGTCTTGATAATGCCTTTGCAGCCCTACTACCACAT
>JAOUKG010000754.1 GCA_029882725.1 Cyclobacteriaceae bacterium | reverse complement strand
GTAATTTTGAGACCTATCAGGCAAACCGTTTAAAACTAAGATATAAAGATGAAAATGGAAAAACCCGGCTTTTACATACTTTAAATGGAAGTGGTTTGGCATTGCCTCGTGTTTTGGCGGCTATATTGGAAAACAACCAAACAGACAGTGGTATAAAAGTGCCCGATGTTTTAATCCCTTATGCAGGGTTTGACATGATTAGTCTTTAATTTGGAGTGTACGTAGGATGTTTTCATAAAAAAATGAATTCGTTCCGGTTAATCTACCCGGATTATTCAATTGGGTTTGTCTTCTAGTATTTTATTGCAATCTAAAATACCTTCAAATTTTACGAACCTTTCGAAGGTTTGGAACCTTCGAAAGGTTTCGTAAATTTCGTAAATTTTAGACAAAACAGTCATTTATAAACGTTTATATCCGTTTTTAATACTGTTAAATTAAAGGAATAACACAGGGAGTGCTCATTTAATTTACCTGGAGAACACGAGGAATCCTAATGCATAACAGAGGGGGAATACAGTTTTGTAACAGGGTTTTACATGTGGGTCAAGAGATATTAATCACCAATCGATATTTTTTCAGCATGCTCTTATTACCCTAATATATTTGCAACTACATTTTAAAAACTGCAACAATGGGCAATAAAAAAGCTGCGTCTGCCCAAAACCTATACCTTTCATTCAACCTGAAGAAAGATTGAAATTGATAAACACTGAGAAGAATTACAGACATTGCAATAAAAGTTAGGCTTACAAACTCATATTTTGGATTTACTATATAAAGTATTGCACCAAAAACAATAATCAGGCTTCCAATAACTGTATTCCATATAGTTGTTTTTTTCTTGGTCCATTTTGAAATCATATTGTATTGAGATGAGTTGTTATCGATATCAGATTCATAAAATGAGAAGATTGATAGATTCAATAAGGCCAGCAGGAAATGAAAGAAAACAATTAAGACATGTATGGGTTTTATTTCCAATGCCAGGGTTAATGGAGCAAGGCTAGCCCCTACAGAATAAAACAAAGCTATCCATGGTTCTTTTATGAATTTCCCCTTTTTGAACTTTATAGATAGAAGATATAAAATAATTCCCAAACCACTTATTATCCCATTAATGATAATTTCCCTTTCTATTGTGAAGAGAAGCCCAATATTTATTAAAGTGGTCAGGAAAATTAAATTGAGCAAAAGGCTCTGGTTTTCTTTATGAAATTTATGGCGGTTGGTTTTGGGAGAGTTTGCAAAATTGATATCTAAAATTCTGTCAAGAGTATAAATTATCCATACAGAATTAAATAAGAGAAGATATATATTCCATTCAATCTCAACATTTAAAACTTTACTGAAAAAAAAGCAATTGACGGACGCGCCAATTGCTATATCGATATTTAAAAATTGTAGATTTTTGAATGTTGTTAACACTTTTACCAGAAAAACGCATACAAGAATGCAGTAATAATTAATGCAATCATACTGCCGATGTTGAAGGTAGGGCTTGTTTTAAAGAGACTTTTGGACAAAGGAATGCCTTTTTCGTTGTCCAGACCCTTTCCTTCAATGTAGCTGATTGTTGCAATAATTCCAGCTGTAATTAAAAATGTAAGTCCCATTTGATGCATAAATGGAAGGTTTGGGAATAATCCCTCTATTCCGGAACCTTCCAACCATCCTTTTGAAGCTACTTTAAAATAAAGAGCTATGGGTATAGAAACTAAAGCTCCCCAAATTGCGCCATTATTAGTGGCTTTTTTCCAGAACAGGCCTAAAATGAATATGGCAAGTATGCCTGGACTCACTATTCCTGTGTATTCCTGAATAAATTGAAAAGCCTGGGGAATGGAACCTAATAAAGGAGCCATGAAAATAGCTATGATTAATGCCGCAGTGGCTGATATTCTACCTACTCTCACCATGCTTGTTTCGGAAGCACCCGGATTAATAAGAGGTTTATATAAATCCATAGTAAATATTGTTGCAGTAGAGTTTAACATTGATGCAAGTGAAGAAACAATTGCTGCTGCAAGTGCTGCAAGAACCAGCCCTTTAACTCCAACGGGTATAAATTGTGAAATTAACCAAGGGTAGGCTTTATCATTTTCAACATCGCCCACTGAATTAAAAAATACTGCATCGGCAGATTCAGGTGTAACCATTCCTGCATCTGAGTTTAAAACAAAAGCAATAATACCCGGTATTACGACAATTAATGGGATTATTAATTTCAGAAATGCGGCAAAAACAATACCTTTTTGTGACTCGGCAAGACTTTTTGCGGCAAGGGTACGTTGAATTATATATTGGTTAAAGCCCCAATAATATAGATTGGCGACCCACATGCCACCTAATAATACTGCCAGACCAGGCAAATCA
>JAOUKG010000043.1 GCA_029882725.1 Cyclobacteriaceae bacterium | reverse complement strand
TACTTGAAGAGGTTTTTAAGTTTATAAGGGAGTAAAACGAGAAAGTACAGGACAAGATATTTTTCAATATAAGAACATCACAAGTATTAAATAACGCCAAAAATATCACCACTGAAACGATTATGAAGGTTTTTAATGCGCTAAAAGCTAAGGTGAATTTTAAAGTTGAACTACTTAATAATGAAGTAAGAATAGCTTGAATTTAGATTAGCATTAGAAATACATAACAGAATATCACTTAATAATGATGCCTCCGCTGAATAAGACCTCTAATAGACAGCAACGGATAAAGGATTTGATTTTACCAATGCAATTACCTTCGGATGGACAACCACGCCTAAAATGATGGTCCCACGTAGTTTTCCTACGGATAGAATTCAGGCAGATAACAATTGACAATACTGTTGAAAGATTAAAATGGACTTACACACATAACGAAATTGGGGCCTGATCGATTTAGTTGCAGTTATCGGGAATTATCGCAATTAAATCGCCAAAAGCTATGCTTTGGTATTTTTTTTGATTAAATTTATTACCAAACATACCTTTGACTTATGTTTGGCGCGTACATCGAGGTTTTTCCTTCGATTTCCTTTGCACGAACGTGTAGCCTTAGCATTGTGCGTAGTATATGTGAGAAAGTAATGTAATGAAGAAATTCCTAGCTCTAATTTTAATCTATTCATCAGCTGTACTTGTGTCTTGTTTCAACGGAGTTTGTGATGACTTCAGATACTTTGATTTTAAGGGAATTGAATTTGATCTGTATAAGGAAGAAATCTTACCTGAAGACAGCCTTGAATTCCGAATCATTTCAACAGATGGTTACTTTTTGGGAATGAGTAATCCGAAATCATTTTTATTCAACCAAGCATTCGCACTATCATGCGAAGTAGGCACGGATGGGTTAAAATATCCGATAGAATCTTTTGTGGTCACAAGTAACTCTGATTTCAATAGCAATTATATGGCCGGAACTCCCTTGAATGATTTAATAATGTTAAACGCATGGATCGGACCGCATCAGTTTGAATATATCACGTTGAATGAAGCTGATATCTCCAAGAACTATGAGACCTACATGTATATCTCAGAAGCACCAACACTTAGCCAGCAACATGAATTAACCATTTCACTAACCAAATCAAACGGAGAACAATACTTGGCTAAAACTGGCCTAATCCAATGGAAGTAACGACACAAAACAAATGCTATGAATGAATGGGGTTTCATCGGTCAGGACACCATAGTGAGGATTGGAAAGTCCGATACAAGTTTTAAATTTAAATCAAGGCGTGGCTATGTGAGAGACGAGAGATTAGTGCATTCTAATCCCACTCATCATAGCCAAACGTTGGCAGTAATAACGCCCCAGCCAATTTGGACATCTAACGGCTGACCTTCTGCTATTATAGGTTTCCCACGGGGACTAGTGAAAGGCTTCCGGACAACTTGGACTTTAAAAAAATAAAAACGTGGGACAGATTAATAAAAATACAGCCGACCCTCCGCATTTTTAAAAAAGATTGTGCTCCGATTTCCCCGCGCAATGTATAGTCTGAATTGAATTTTTAATAGATTTGTCCTCATGAAAGTTTTCTGTTTCATATTGTCAATTTCCATATTGTTGCTGTCGACAGTTCCGTGTTGTACTGATGACAAATGCATTGATGAAAAAACTACGACAGCTCAAACCGAAAGTCACGAGGATAATTGCGCAAGCTGCTCACCCTTCTTAACATGCGGAACTTGTTCAGGTTTCTTTTTACCAATCAGTGGAATCACTTTCCAAATACCAATAGTTAATAATGATAAACGGGTTATTTCATTCACCACATCCTTTGTCGAGAACTACCTTATAAAAATCTGGCAACCGCCAAAGGTTAGTTAATACAAAAAAAGATTGGGCCTAAGCGCCAACTTACTTTCGGTTAGCACCGATTGATTCTTATTACTTGTATTAAATTTTACCAAAATGAAAAAGATAATCTTATCAATACTTACAACATTGCTCATAACTTCTGTTTGGGCTCAGAATAATTTAAAGGCAACAATAAAGGATAGTGAAAACAACGAACCGTTAGTTGGAGCTACTGCAATCATTCAAGGAACAACCAATGGTGCAACAGCAGATGTTAATGGACAAGTTGAAATTAAAAATATTCCAAACGGCAGGCAGATAATAGAATTCCGTTACACAGGTTACGAACCAAGAATTGACACCTTACTATTTCCGCTTGAATCAATCGAGCCTATTGAAATTCTTCTGATAGCTAACTCAGAAGAAATGGAAGAAGTAATTATTACAGCTACACGTTCAAGTAGAACTATTGCAGACATACCAACACGTGTCGAAGCAATCTCAGGAGAAGAGCTTACGGAAAAAGGAAACATGAAGCCGGGAGACATTCGTATGATGCTGAATGAAAGCACGGGCATTCAGACACAACAAACCTCAGCAACTTCATACAATTCAAGCATTCGTATTCAGGGTCTTGATGGAAAATATACTCAGATTCTGCGTGATGGACTGCCTTTATATTCCGGGTTTTCAGGCGGACTAGGCCTCCTTCAAATTGTTCCACTTGACCTCAGGCAAGTAGAAGTTATTAAAGGCGCTTCATCTACTCTTTATGGTGGAGGTGCAATTGCAGGCTTGGTAAACCTTGTTTCTAAAACTCCCTCTGAAAATAGAGAACTCAACTTTATGCTTAACGGAACTTCTGCATTAGGGCTGGATGCAAGTGGATTCTACTCTCAAAAGTTTAAGAAAGTGGGCACAACTATTTTCGCTTCTTACAATCATGGTACACCATACGACCCTGCAAACATAGGACTGACAGCCATTCCAAAATTTGACCGCTATACATTAAATCCAAAACTCTTTGTTTACCTCAATGAAAACACTTCGTTCAACATTGGTTTAAACACAACTTTTGAAAAACGGATTGGTGGCGATTTAAAATACATTGAAGGGAAATTAAACAGCAGCAATTCCTACTTTGAAGAGAACAATACAATTCGATTTAGCACACAATCAGGAATTGACCACAAAATTGATAACAACCGCAAATTGAATTTCAAAAACAGTATCAGTTACTATGACAGAAAGATTAAGATACCTACATACAATTTTTCAGGGGTGCAATTATCCTCTTTCAGTGAGGCCTCTTACAACCAGAGAGGCACGAAGGCAGAATGGATTGCAGGATTGAATTTATTGACAGACCAATTTAAGCAAAACAATGTCAGCCCTGCCCAGGCAGTTGACTATAATTATACTACGGTTGGACTATTTCTTCAAAATACCTGGAGCGTTACAAGTAAGTTGACCCTGGAAACAGGATTACGAGGAGATTACCAAAATAAATATGGGTTTTTTGCCCTTCCCAGAGTATCCGCCCTTCTAAAGATAAACTCAAAACTAACAGCCAGACTCGGTGGCGGCTTGGGATATAAGATACCAACTGTATTCACCGAAGACGCGGAGAAAATTCAATTCAAAAATGTTCTCCCGATAGACCCCTCTGTGACCAATGCCGAGAAATCAACAGGCGGGAATATTGACTTTAATTACAAGACTGCAATTTATGACCAAATAACATTCAGCATCAATACGCTATTCTTCTATACAAGAATTGATAATCCGTTAATTCTGACACCAATAGCAAACGGCTTTTATCAATATCAACAGCCCAAAGGACTAATAGACACAAGGGGGATAGAGACTAATATTAAACTAACCTACAATGACTTTAAACTTTTTGTTGGCTACACATTAGCAGATGTAAATCAACATTACAATGGTAACAAGACCACATTTCCACTGGTAGCAAGATACAGACTGAATAATGTTTTGTTGTATGAGATTGAAGATAAATTAAAAATCGGATTAGAAGCATACTATTTTAGTGAACAAAAGTTAAATGACGGAGCGACTGGTAAATCCTATTGGATTTATGGTCTTATGATTGAAAAACTATGGGAGAAGTTTTCTTTGTTTATAAACTTCGAAAATTTTACGGACACTCGGCAGACCCGGTTTGATACAATCTATACAGGCTCAATTACCAGTCCAACATTCCGCGATATTTATGCCCCGGTCGATGGGTTTGTAGTTAATGGTGGAATCAAAATCAAGCTATAGTGAACAGCAAATTGAATTTCACTAAATTTTCGCAATTAACTTTCCCCACTTTTGGTTAAATTTTTTTCATTGAAAATGGTTTTTTCTTTATTCTCCATTCTAAAACTTTTTCCTTCCAGTTTTACTAGCTCACATCGAAAAAGTAACCTGTTAAGTAAAGTGCTGCCAACAATTCATCCACCAAGGTTTCCGCTCATTGTTTCGGAGATTTATTGGTGGATATAATTACCGATGCATTCATAACAACTTACACAAAACACAGGGATAGACATGCCACTGGTATAGAGTATAAAAAAGGCCTCTCCGTGAGATTCCGTTTGCATTCCGCCTAAATCCGTGATTCAAAGCACTAGAAAGAAAGTCAATGCCACCGGAATTTGTAACGGTATCAATCTCTTGTCGTATTTTCCGTCCGGTTCAGAAATAAAAAACCAACAGATGTGGGAGGGAGCAGAGCTGGATGTCGATCTGGAGGGCAAGGAAATCGGAGTGCGTTGGTATTAAAGAGTAAAAATGAAAAGTGTTTAAGTTATAAATAGGTTGAAATTATAGAAAAGTCGAATAAAATCTACAAATTATCTTATATTGGAATTATAATAGGATGTGAACTTAAACTTAAAGACCTATATTTTCACATAATTAGTTCGTTAAATGTTTACAAGATGCTAAAGATTTTTTTTCTCCTTGCATACAGAAAACTGAAGAAAAACTACTTCACAACCATCATAAACGTATTTGGTTTGTCTATAGGCCTGACGGTTTATCTGTTTATCTCCGGATATATTACTTTTGAGAGCAGTTTTGATAAATCCCCTATTTCAAAACAAGTATTCAGAGTACAAAACAACTACATACGTTTTGGAGAACTCATCTACAATTCTGCAGCCACTTATGCCGGTGTGGGCCCCTATATGAAGGAATATTTTCCACAGGTAGAAAAGTATGCAAGGTATTATGCATGGGGTCGTATGGCCAATGTTGATGTTAAATACACATATAATGGTAATACTGTTAGTTACAGGGAGAAGGATATTGCCTATGCCGACCAGGATTTACTGGAACTATTGGAGATAAAGCTCCTCAATACCCAAACAGACCATCCCTTGACCAATCCAAATAATGCTATTATTTCTGAAAGTACTGCGCTAAAATATTTTGGTCATCTAAATGTGATTGATGAGACCCTGACTATTCAAAGCGATGTTGGGCTTACAGATGAAGTACTGATAATAGGTGTTTTTGAGGACATTCCAGAAAACAAACATACACATTTTAATGTCATAATATCCTACCCAACATTGCATAATCAGGTTTCGTGGAGAGGATTGCCAGGCAGGCAAAGTTACGAGCAGGACATGGGTGGTTATTATTTCTACACATACATAAAACTTTATGACCCTTCTGGTATTGGTTCTATTACTGCTGCAATGCCTGGATTTGTGGACAAATACAAACCTCCTTTTAAAGCTGTTGACGAGTCGGGAGAAAGGTTGAGAAAGAATGAATTTACATTCACCAATATTGAGGATATCCACCTGTATTCCTCCATGCCGAATGAATATGAGTCCGGAGGAAATTTTAATTCAATAAATATTTTGGGGATTCTGGCAATAATTGTCATTTTACTAGCATGGATTAATTATACAAACCTGTTTACTGCGACTTCGCTCGAAAGAGCAAAAGAGACAGGAATCAGGCAAGTCATGGGGTCTAATAAAAAACAACTTATTTTACAGTTTACCGGTGAATCTTTACTGATCAATCTTATCGCTTTATTAATCTCCATAGTTTTAGTGTCACTGTTTATCCCGGCATTTGAAGAAATAAGCGGTTGGAGGTTTTCATTCAGCAGTTTAACTAATACGGGATGGTTAATCAGTTCCATCTCTGTTTTTACTATTGGGGTTTGTTTAACTGGTATTTATACTTCCCTGATAATGACAAATAACAATCCTGTTAATATAATTAAGGGAAAGATTACAGAGAAAAACAATACAAGTAGTTTCAGAAAAATACTTCTTTCCCTTCAACTCGTTCTTTCAATAGGCATTGCCATAATCACACTGGGAATATACCATCAATCAAATTTTATGTTAACCGGGGATAATGGGTTCAATGATGAAGCAGTATTGGTCATTGAAAAGCCATCCTTTGGATCGGGTTCTTCCCCTGATATTATGTTTCGTAAATTGGAAAATTTTAAAAATGAACTTCGTTCTGTTTCTTCCATATCCTCCGTAAGTAGCTCAAATATATTACCTGGAAAAGGGATATTGAGGGGTAATTGGGTGACAAGAGACTCTGTTGAAACTGACGATCAGCAAGTTTATGAATTTAATGCGGGTAACGTTGATCATCAGTTTATTTCCACTTTAGAATTTAACCTTATTTCAGGTCGAGATTTTCATGATGAAAGCGGTCTTGATTCAAGCGGTATAATTATCAATCGGGTTGCGACCGAAGAATTAGGATATTCAACACCGGAAGAAGCGATTGGGGACCATTTAATTTTGAATGGACGATTTAAATACAGAATTATTGGGGTAATTGAAGACTATCACCACGAATCATTTCATATTGCTATTGATCCCGTGTATTTTATTCTCAGTAACAAAGCTGATGCCTTTATTGCTTTAAAAATTAATAGTTTTACTCCTGAACTAGTCAAGCGAATTGAAAATAGTTACAGAGGCTTTTTTCCTGATCAGTCTTTCAATTATTTTTTCATGGAAGATTTCTATGCTCAACAATACAATGGCGACAAAAAATTCCTTTCAACATTTAAATTGCTCACACTAATAGCACTCCTCATTGCCGGTATCGGACTGTTTGGGTTAATGACTATTTCAGTAACGAGACGTTTGAAAGAATTTGGTATTAGAAAAATTCTGGGAGCACCCGGTGTACAATTAATCATTTTGGCTGGCAAGGAACTGATTTTGATAGCAATAGTTTCTACCGTTATAAGCATCCCGATTTCATATTTGTGGCTGGACAACTGGTTAACTTCCTTTGCATACAAATCATCTCTGCCAGTGTACATTTACATTATTCCTGTCTTATTTATAATTATACTCTGCGTCATGATTGTGTCGACTCAAATAGCGAAACTTGTTAAGCTTAATCCGGTAGAAGCCCTAAAGGATGAATAGTTGGGCGTTACTATTTGCCATGAAAATGACAACTTGCGAAGATAAATGTCTATAATCTATGCATATTTTGCGGAGATAATTTCATTTGCGGAGAATAAGGAGTATATTTGACGCGTATTTTGCGGAGAATGAGAATCTATATACACGAAAAAGAAAACTGGACTGACTTCACTTGGGATAATAAAAAAGTGATGATTAAACTTGGTGAAGCCAGAAATCAACAAGGCAGACTTCTTGGGAAAATGGAATCGCTGGGCTTCGATTTGCAAAATGAAGCAGTATTGAATACTCTTACTTTAGATGTTATAAAATCATCTGAAATTGAGGGCGAGTTTTTAGATATCGGACAAGTACGGTCTTCTATTGCTCGGAGATTAGGAATTGAAATTGCCGGAGCTGTAGAATCGGAACGCCATGTTGAAGGGATAGTTGAAATGATGCTTGACGCTACACAAAGATATGACTTTCCTCTAACGAAAGACAGATTGTTTGGTTGGCATGCGGCATTGTTTCCTTCAGGTTGGAGTAATCTATTTAAAATCACAGTTGCCAACTGGAGAAAAGACACGACTGGTCCTATGCAAGTTGTATCAGGACCTTTGGGAAAAGAAAAAGTTCACTTTCAAGCACCAAGTTCAGACAAGATAGAACCAGAAATGATAAGGTTCTTAGACTGGTTCGAAAACGAGCATGAAATTGATTTGGTTCTTAAAGCTGCAATTACACATTTATGGTTTGTAACAATTCATCCATTTGAAGATGGAAATGGACGAATTACAAGAGCAATCACAGATATGACATTGGCACGTTCTGACAAAAGTATCATGCGGTTCTACAGTATGTCTGCACAAATTAGAATTGAAAGAAAACAGTATTATGAAAAGCTTGAAAAAACACAAAAAGGAAATTCAGATATAACGGAATGGATTTTATGGTTTTTGCAATGTTTAATAAATGCAATTGATTTCACTGATGTGACCTTATCGAAAATACTATATAAGGCAGAATTTTGGAAATTACATTCCACTACAATTCTAAATGATAGGCAACAAATAATAATTAACAAATTGCTTGATGGATTTGACGGAAAGTTAACAACCTCAAAATGGGGGAAAATAAATAAGTGCTCACAGGATACAGCTCTTCGGGATATTCAAGATTTGATTAAAAAGGATATCTTACAAAAAGAACCAAGTGGTGGACGAAGTACAAATTATGAACTGCGAAGCTCTCACCGAAGTTAATTGAAAGAAATGCCTGGCGGTAACACGCAATATACATAAGCCGGGGAATGAAGGTATTTTAAACTTTTGTATATTTAATGAAAATTGTAACGGTTTGACAAATTGGAGCTTCGAAACCCCTGCCTCCGCATATTGCCAGGTGTCATGGGCACTTGCTCCGGTTTTTGCAGCATGGCAACGTCCGGAGAAAACTTGGTACTTATCCCTATTTTTCCACATCCGAATTCATGCGCTTGAACGTTGTGGTGTATTTTAAAGATAGAAAGACAACCCTGACAAAAAATGTTTGAACTATATAAAAACAAATGGTTTTGGATTGTATTGATAATTCTTTCGACTACAGGCGCAATTATTGGATTTGTATTGAGTTGGAAACATAATAAAAAACTTGAACAGGCGGAGAGAATTGAACTTCATGATTATTATAACCCTGGAAATATTTATATACATGGAATTGAGGATACAACTCTCGTTGACCAATATATTAAATTTGAAATGGACAATGTTTACCCAAAACCATTGACCTTTAAAAGTACGGCAATACGGACAGATGAAAGACTGTATGCATTGGATTATACACAGGACAGCTCTCTTGTTTTAGTCGCAAGAGAGAATGACAATCCAACAATGCAGGACCCGTCATATATGGAATTATGGGTATGGCGAAAACATGTGAAATGGAAAAAATAAAACGCACTACAACAAATGTAACCGCTGCACAACACCTTATTTTCTTGGAATTTCGTTCAAAATTGAAGGCCAATACCAGTTGCTCTTCTGTAAACCCAGTTTATCTGGTAGAATAATTTTCATTGATTGGAGAAGGATAAAATGGCCGAAATAGTGGTTTTACATCTTGAAAGCGCCAGATAACATTCCCTAGCCCATGGGGTTAGCAGGGCAGCATTCTATAAGTGGCGCCAACGTTATGGGGGCATGGATGGCTCAGAGCTAAAAAGGCTCAAGGAGCTTGAAGAAGAGAACCGTAAGCTA
>JAOUKG010000752.1 GCA_029882725.1 Cyclobacteriaceae bacterium | reverse complement strand
ACGTTTTAAAATCCAAACCCAACGACCAAAGTAAAAGTGAAACCCCGGAAGTAAAGCTAAGTATCAAAAACAGATATACAGCTCTTTTCATCGCTTTCATGGATATGGCCCCCGATTGCACGGCTCTTTGAGGACCCTTTCTCTCCTGATGGTCGGCACCATTCTGGGAGTCACCCAAATCGTTGGCCAGATTGGATAAAATTTGCAAAAGAACAGTCGTTAAAACGGTTAAACTAGCAGTTATGATATCAAACTCCTCTTTTCCTGCAGCCAAAAAGCTACCCATGAAAATACTCGATAAAGCAAGTGGCAACGTTCTTAACCTAAATGCCTGAATCCAAAATTTAATAGGTATTTTCATTTTTTACATTCTTTCCGGCGCACCAATACCCAATAAATCGAGACAAACCCTGATCACCTCGGCCACTTTATTGGATAAATACAACCTCACTCCTCTTTTATTATCGTCAGATTCTTTCAAAATCATCACATTTTGCCACAATTTGTTGTATTCTTTAGCTAAATCATACACGTATTGCGCAATAATAGATGGCGAATAAAGATTTTTAGCTTCTTCAACCTTTTTACCAAATTCCAACAATTTTATAATTATTTCCCTTTCAACATCTTCCAGATCGTAGGCCAGCAAAGCAGCAGGCTCAGGAATTTGATCATCACCTGCTTTTCTCAACAGCGATGAAATTCTGGAATGAGTATATTGAATAAATGGTCCGGTGTTTCCCTGAAGGTCAACTGACTCTTCAGGATTGAACAACATTCGTTTTTTAGGATCTACCTTCAGCAGATAATACTTCAAAGCCCCCAAACCCATCAATTCGTATAACGCTTCTGCTTCTTCTTCCGACATGGAATCGATTTTTCCCAATTCAGCAGTAGCTTCTTTTGCCTTTTGCACAACCTCTTCCATCAATTCGTCAGCATCAACCACCGTACCCTCACGTGACTTCATTTTTCCGGAAGGGAGATCTACCATACCGTAAGAAAGGTGATAGCAATGTTCAGCCCATTTATATCCTATTTTTTTCAAAATGAGAAAAAGTACCCGGAAGTGGTACTCCTGTTCGTTTCCAACCGTATACACTTGCCCGGTTATTCCCGGAAAATCCCGAAATCTTAACACTGCTGTACCCAAATCCTGGGTCATATAAACACTTGTTCCGTCACTTCTTAGCAACAATTTATGATCAAGGCCTTCCTCACTTAGATCCACCCAAATAGAGCCATCTTCCTTCTGATAAAACACCCCTGAATTCAAACCCTGCATTACAATATCTTTGCCAAGAAGGTAGGTTTCAGATTCATAGTAGAGTTTATCAAAAGTAACTCCCATTCTGTTATAAGTCTGCTCGAAACCTAAATAAACCCAACTGTTCATGGTTTTCCAAAGTTCTAACGTTTCCGGGTCTTTGGCTTCCCATTTGAGGAGCATTGCTTTGGCCTCTTGCATAATTTCAGCCTCCTGCTCGGCACGTTCTTTTGAAACTCCTTTTGCTATAAGTTGGGCAATTTGTTCTTTATAAACCTTGTCAAACTTCACATAAAATTCCCCTACCAATTTATCGCCTTTTATATGGCTATCTTCGGGATTAACACCTTCTCCATATCGTTTCCAGGCTACCATCGACTTGCAAATATGGATTCCACGATCGTTAATAATTTGTACTTTGTGTACATCCATTCCTGTGTACGCCAATATTTTGGAAACGGACCAACCCAGGAAAATATTCCTGAGATGCCCCAGATGGAGAGGTTTGTTTGTATTAGGGGAACTGTATTCCACCATAATTTCTTCCTTTGCACCTTCCTTATTTTCGGAGATAACGGTGGAGAAGTTTTGCAATTGTTTCACCCAAACATCATCGGAAACTTCCAAATTGAGGAAACCTTTTAATACATTATAGGATTTTATAAACCCTGTATTTTCCACGAGATAATCACCTATCAATACGGCAGTATCTTCGGGGGATTTTTTAGAAAACCTTGTTAAGGGGAAGCATACCAACGTGTGGGAGCCTCTGAAATCTTTTCGTGTAGGTTGTATCTGAATATCTTTCTCTTCAACCTTTACGGGAAAAATTACCTCTATCGCTTTTTCAATTTCTATTTTTACCAGTTCGTCAAGATTCATAGGTTCTATTTACCATTCTAATATGTAACCAAAAATCAGAGGGGCCACAATACTGGCATCTGATTCAACAATAAATTTAGGGGTATCGATGTGCAGCTTTCCCCAGGTGATTTTTTCATTGGGTACCGCCCCTGAATAAGACCCGTAGGATGTGGTTGAGTCTGAAATTTGGCAAAAATAACTCCAAAATGGCGTGTTGTCTTTACTTAAATCCTGAGACATCATGGGTACC
>JAOUKG010000753.1 GCA_029882725.1 Cyclobacteriaceae bacterium | reverse complement strand
CAAGGAATTATGGGAAATGTTTTTATTAAAGCGGAATCTGATGTAGTTTTATTGAAATTTTATAAAGATACTTTTTACGATTATTTGGCAGATCATGTGAATCTGGCCGAAAAGGTTGTAAATGAAATTTGATTATTTTTTTAATTATTAAATTAATTGCTTTTTATTTTACTATTTTAGTATTTTAAGGGTATTATTATAGGTGTTAAAAATTAATTGCCTATATTTTTTAATTCTATCTGGTTGGCATGATTGAATATAAACCTAAACCTAACAGGGAAAATGATTTCGTATCTGGTTCCCCTTCATTGATATCAGGAGATTTACCTAATCCATTTCCGGGTTTACGGCCTTTTGATATTAATGAATATCACTTGTTTTTTGGAAGGGAAGGGCATTCTGATCAGATATTAGATAAATTAACAAAGGCGAGATTCATTTCAATTTTAGGATATTCTGGTAGTGGGAAATCATCTTTAATGTATTGTGGTGTTATTCCCATATTGCATGGTGGTTTTATGACCGAAGCCGGGTCAAACTGGAATGTAATTACTACGCGGCCAGGTACTTCCCCATTTAAAAACCTGGCTTCCTCAATTCTTAAGTCAAATTCACTTTATAATGAAAGTGCCCCGGACGAGACACAATACAGACAAATAGCAATAGAAAGTATTTTGAGGGGAGATCAGGAAGGCTTGCTTCGAGCCCTGAACTATTTTAAAAAACCTGAAAAACAGAACTTTCTAATTTATATTGATCAGTTTGAGGAATTGATTAGGTTTAAAAAGGAAAATAAATCCAGTGAAGTACAAGAAGAAACGCTTAACTACGTAGACCTATTAATCCAAACCCTAAAAAGTACAGATAATTCAGTTTACATTGCTCTTTCGATGAGGTCGGAATTTCTTGGTGAATGCTCTGTTTTTAGAGGATTGACAAATCTTATTAATCAGAGTAATTTTTTAGTTCCCAGACTCTCCTGGCAAAACAGAAGAAAAGTTATAGAAGGGCCGGTTTCTGTGGCTGGTGGAGCAATAAGTAACAGATTATTAAATCGTTTGTTGGAAGAAGTAGGGGATAATCAGGATCAGTTACCTATTCTCCAGCATGCTTTAATGAGGTCTTGGAATTATTGGAAAGAAAACCGGGATGAGGGGGAGTCCATTGATTTAAGACATTACAATGCCATTGGTAAAATGTCAGGGGCTCTGTCCCAACATGCTGATGAAATATTTGAGGAATTAACATCGAAGCAAAAGCATATTACAGAAATACTTTTCAAATTATTAACTGAAAAAGGACAAGATAATCTGGGCCTGAGAAAATCTGCCATGTTATCTAATGTTTCGAAGTTGTCAGGAGCCACAGATGAAGAGGTAATTGAAGTTGTTGAAGCTTTTAGAAAACCTGAGAGAAGTTTTCTAATGCCTGCCTATGGTATTCATTTAACAGGGGAGTCTCTTATTGAAATATCGCACGAAAGTTTAATGCGTATTTGGGTAAGGTTGAAAAACTGGGTGGATGAAGAACATGAATCCTCCCAAATGTACATGCGATTATCCGATGCATCAGAAATGTACCAAATAGGCCGGACAGGACTTTGGCGGCCACCAGACCTTCAATTAGCACTTAACTGGCAGAAAAAGCAAAAACCAAACTTGATTTGGGCCCGAAGATATAATGAGGCTTTTGAGCGAACAATAGTATTTTTAGATACTTCCAGAATTACCTATGAGGCCGAGCAAAAAAGTCAGGAAATGCAACAAAAAAGATTGTTGCGAAGAACCCGTTTGGCTGCTATTTTCCTTGCAATAGCCTTTATAATAGCGATTGCCTTTTTTGTTTTTGGTGTTGTTCAACAAAAAAATGCCGAAAGGGAAGCAGCACTAGCTATAGAAAATGAGACTCTGGCGAAAGAGAATTTAAAATTAGCCAATTTAGCAAAATTGGATGCCGATAGTGCAAGACAGGTTGCTGATCAACAAAGATTGCTGGTGGAGTTGTCTGCACAAGAATTACAAGATGCAGTGTCAAAACTTCGGGATGCCAACTCAAATCTGATTAATGCCATTTCAAGGGAATCGGCAGCCAGAGAAGAAGCTCGGATTGAAAGGGATAATGCAATTCAGCAGAGTATTTTGGCTGAAAGAAAAAGTCATGAGGCTGATTCTGCAAGCCGAAGAGCAAATGAAAATTTTAAACAAGCCCAAAGGTTACTGTATCTCCAGGTGGCCCAATCTATGTCTGCCAAATCTGTAAATATTGAGGATGATGACCTTAAAGGCCTCCTTGCATTTCAAGCATTTATTTTCAATAAAGAATTTGAAGGAAGGAAATATGATCCGTATATCTATAATGGATTGCATTCAACATTGGCACAA
>JAOUKG010000751.1 GCA_029882725.1 Cyclobacteriaceae bacterium | reverse complement strand
TGTTACAGAAAGAGGAGGTCATGTTGGATTTACGGGGCAATCTGACTATTTTTCTGAAGAAAAGGCTTTAGAATTTATTCTTTATAGTTAGTTTTGAACATATCATTACTTTGGTATTTTTTGTTTTAATTAATCCGATAATCTAAATTATAATGAGGACTTTTATTTATTTGTTATTTGTTATTGCGCTGTTTTCCAGTTGTAAAAAAGAAAATAAAGAGCAAGAGGAACCCCTTTTTTCGGGACCATACAATATTGTGTACATCATGTCAGATGATCATGCAAAAAAGGCCATTTCTGCCTATGATACTACATTGATAAAAACGCCAAATTTAGACAGACTGGCAGAGGGAGGAATAGTTTTTAATAGTGCATTTGTAACTAATGCACTATGCGGACCCAGTAGGGCTGTGATGCTCACGGGAAAATACAGTCATATAAATGGTTTCAGAGATAATGGAGATACATTTAATGCAGATCAGTGGACTTTGCCAAAGGAATTACAAAAAAACGGATATCAAACTGCGGTTGTTGGAAAGTGGCATTTAAAGTCAAAACCACAGGGGTTTAATCATTATACTGTTCTTATTGATCAGGGTGAATACTACAATCCCCGGTTTGTAACGGAAGCAGATACACTACGGCCTATTGGTTATACCACAGATCTAATAACCGATAAAGCGATTGAGTGGCTGGATACGAGGGATTCACTAAAGCCTTTTATGTTAATGGTACACCATAAAGCTCCCCATCGAAACTGGATGCCCAATACAAAACACTTGTCTTTGTTTAATGAAGATGTGCCTGTGCCTGATAATTTCTTTGACGATTATGAAAATAGGTCAGATGCTGCTGCCCAACAAGACATGCGTATTGATGATATGTTTTTAAGTATGGATTTGAAATTGCAGCCTGATAACTATGAAAAGGAAACAGGAACCGGAGGAGGAGGACCTAATTTTGATCCGGAAAGAAATTGGAAAAATATATATGGAAGACTTACCGAAGAACAAAGGAAGGAATGGGATGCACATTATGATTCAATTGGCGATAATTTCAGGAAATCAGATTTAACTGGGAAGGAATTGTCTTTATGGAAATATCAACGGTATATGAAAGATTACCTGCGAAGTATCTATTCTGTTGATGAAAATGTAGGGCGGTTATTGGATTATTTGGAAAAGAATGACCTTATGGAATCCACAATAATTATTTACACCTCTGATCAGGGTTTTTACTTGGGGGAACATGGATGGTACGATAAAAGATTTATGTATGAAGAATCATTTGGAACACCTCTTTTGATGCATATACCTAATTATTCCGGCCCCAGCCGTAGAGAGGAAATGGTTATGAACCTTGATTTTGCCCCTACACTGCTTGACTATGCAGGAGTACCTTCTTTACCGGAGTTACAGGGCAAATCACTTAGGAATATTATTGAAGGAAAAGATAGTGAATGGAGAAATTCAGTTTATTATCACTACTATGAGTACCCACATGGATGGCACAATGTAAAAAAACATTACGGTGTGCGAAATGAAAGGTACAAACTGGTTCATTATTATAATGATATTGATCAATGGGAACTGTTTGATTTAAAAAATGATCCAAATGAAATGGTGAACTTATACGATCATCCGGAATATATTGATATGGTTGATAATATGAAAAACGAACTTTTGAAATTGCAAAAGGAATATCATGAACCTGATAGTATTGTTCAAAAGACTATTCAAAAAACAGAATAAAAATTAGCACTTTCTTTTATGAAGGGAATAGACATTATAACTGGTGATATCCTGAAAATTATTGATATGCTACTGGTTAATGATTAAATGGGGAGTTATATAAAGTAAATGAGTACAAGTTTGGAGTGAATTATTGTACAGGGTTTTACTATATTTACATAATATGCAGATTAACTACACACCACCACATTTTTCACTTATTTTTGATTTTTGAACCTTTCGAATGAAATTGAATTCGACTTTTCTGAAATTTAAGGGTGTTGGGCAGGTAATAATATTTTTTTGTTAGGTTTTGCATATTGAGGGGATGAATGTATGTTCGTAGTAATTTATATATTGAAATTGAATTTTTCTTTATGGTTGATTTACGTACTTTTTCGAAAATATTAATAATTGTGTATAAACAGCGAATTTTTTAACCATGGATTTCAGGTTTAAGGTAATTCTATCAGGTATATTAGTTTCAGCATTGGTACTTATTATTTTAAGTATTTCAATGATGAAAAGCTTACGATCTGAGGTATTGAATCATGCTGAAAGTAGATTAAATATTGAAGCTCTTTCCCGAAATCATAACCTTTCTGAAATCTTTTCTGAGAAAGCCATTGTTTTATCTCAGTCGGCGCGACTTGTG